>JBFILZ010000027.1:0-25350 GCA_041611945.1 Bacillus sp. (in: firmicutes) | reverse complement strand
GTTCTCGGTTTGCTTCCTTCATAAGGTCCAACGATTTCCCTTGCTTCCATTGCATCAATAAGTCGTGCAGCACGAGTATATCCAACTCGAAATCTTCTTTGTAGCATCGATACCGACGCTGTTTGCATTTCGATTACAAGTGCAACTGCATCATCAAACAATTCATCTTCAACTACAGATGAATTTGTTGAAGTTTCAGAAGGAATCATATTTTCTTGATATTGGGCTTTTTGCTGTGAGATGACAAAATCAACTACATCTTCAACTTCTTGGTCAGAAAGGAAAGCCCCTTGTACTCTAACTGGCTTAGACATTCCAGCTGGTAGGAAAAGCATGTCTCCTTTTCCTAAAAGCTTTTCCGCTCCTCCCATATCTAGTATTGTTCTAGAGTCAATTTGTGAAGAAACGCTAAAAGCAATTCTTGAAGGAATATTAGCTTTAATTACACCTGTAATTACATCCACTGACGGACGCTGTGTTGCAATAATCAAGTGTATACCGGCCGCTCGAGCCATTTGGGCAAGTCTAGTTATTGCGTCCTCAACATCAGATGAAGCCACCATCATTAAATCTGCAAGCTCGTCCACAATGACTACAATTAAAGGAAGCATCGGTTGCTTTGTCTCTTCTTCTTGATTTTGTCGTTTAATATATTCATTATATCCTTCTATATTTCTTGTACCAGTGTGTGAGAATAGTTCATATCTTCTTTCCATCTCAGATACGACCTTCTTTAATGCTTGAGATGCTTTTCTAGCATCGGTTACTACAGGTGCCAGTAAATGAGGGATTCCATTGTACATGTTTAACTCAACCATTTTTGGATCAATCATCATCATTTTCACTTCATGTGGTTTGGCCCTCATTAATATACTTACAATAATCCCATTGATACATACACTTTTCCCGCTACCTGTAGCACCAGCAACAAGTAAATGTGGCATTTTGTTTAATTCTGCTACGACGGCATCGCCTGAAATATCACGGCCTAATCCAATTAACAATTTAGCATCCTTGTTTCCGTTATGAGGAGAATCTAACACCTCTCGTAAAGTGACCATAGAAACTTCTTCATTTGGTACTTCGATACCAATTGCTGATTTACCTGGAATTGGAGCCTCTATTCGAATATCTTTAGCAGCAAGCGCCAACGCTAAATCATCACTTAGATTTACAATTTTACTTACTTTAACCCCTACATCTGGGTATACTTCATATTTGGTAACCGCCGGGCCTAAATGCACCTTTTTTACTCGTGCTTTTACTCCAAAGCTTTCAAATGTACGTTCTAACTTTTTAATATTTACACGAATTAATTCGTTATCATGTCCACTTGTTTGATTTTTTGGAAGCGCTAGAATTTCAAAGGGTGGAAGTTGATAGTCTAGATTTTCTTCCTCGGAGAACGTGATTTTTGTCGTTACCAATTCTTCAGCTTTTTCATCCTCAATCATTTCTTGTTCTATTTTACCTCCAAAATTTTGGTTTTCCGATTGACGATCCTGGAAATTTGAAATAATTGGTTGAATGATTATTTCATTCTCTTCCGGAATTATCGTTTCTTCTTCCTCACCACCCAATTGTTCTGAAACAGTTATGGGTGATTCATTCCTTCGATTTTTTGTTTTTGTCATAGCTCTCTTTTTCGTAGAAGTTTTTCTGATTTTCTGAAACCATGAAATAATATCTGATAGAAATGAATGGAACTGCTTCTTCATAAAAAAATAAACCGGTGTTACAAGTTTACTAATGACATCCTTTAGTGAATGACCTGTGAGTAATATCGCTCCAATTATCATTAATAACAAAGCAAATACTTCAGTTCCTTTAGCCGCAAATAAAACATGAAATAGTGCAAACAAGACTGCACCAATCATTCCTCCACCTAAATCTCGTAATGCTGTCTCTCCCCTAACTTCCATTAAGAAAAGATCAAACGTATTTCGAATCACAGAAGGTTCTTTGAAGACGCCATCTTTAATTAAAAGTTCAAATAAATTCACATGACTAAATAATAGCAATGACGCCATAATTAAATATACTCCTATTAGTCGTTGCTGGAATACAAAAGGATTTTGACGCTTCCATATATAATAAATTGACAAGAAAAGGAAGCCAAGTAGCATAAGCATATACCATTCACCCATAAATAATCGTGTGATTCTTGTTAGGTTTTGTCCAACCATTCCTAGTCCAGAGATTGCAATAATAGTCAAAGCAAACAGTGTTAACCCCAATAATTCAAACCTCAATATTTGCATCCAATCCTGCTTTTTTCTTTTTTGACGCCCTTTCTGTTTAGCCATTTTTACACCTCTGATTTTTCTATGTCTACTTTCTATTATAAAGAGAAGGTTTCCATAAGTTCAATCATTTGATGAAATAAATGGACTGTTTTCGTAAAGTTTGTGACTAATCATTAATAAATACCATTTTTACATTAGTATTCGCTGAAATGAGTAGGTATAAATATCGTGAGAGGATTATTGAAGCTCGAAAATGAATACATCTTTTTCGTTCCACTTATGTTCAAATATTGATTCTTGCTTAAATAAGATTCATTACAGAAACAGCCATTTAATAGAGAAAAAAAAGAACTTAAGGATTTCCTCAAGTTCTAATACAATTCACTATTTAAAGAAATAGTACTACCTGGCATATAATCATTATTTAAGTAATGTTGAGGATCAGAACATAATAACCTAACAATTCGAAAGCCTTGAGTATTATTCTTCTCGACGATCATCGAGACGCCATTTAGTTCGACATATTTTTGATCTACAAATTGCGCTTCATCAGAAGGGAAAATTAATTCTTGAGGCATCATTGTGTATAGGATCATTGGACCATCGTCCCTTTTTGTTCAGATTGACTTCGTTCTTCAATAAGTTCATTTAATTTCATAATCGCTTTGCCAACTCCTCCAACTTCATTAATGAGACCGTATTTAACCGCATCTTCACCAACGACATTTGTACCTATATCTCTCGTTAAGTTCCCCTTCGAGAGCATGAGTTCTTTAAATCGTTCTTCAGTTATATTGGAGTGTTTCGTCACAAATCCAATAACTCTATCTTGCATTTTATCTAAGTATTCAAATGTTTGAGGTACTCCAATTACTAGGCCGGTTAAGCGAACAGGATGAATTGTCATAGTTGCTGTTTCTGCAATAAAGGAATAATCAGTTGACACTGCGATTGGAACCCCAATTGAATGTCCTCCACCTAATACAATGGATACTGTCGGTTTTGATAAGGATGCTATCATTTCTGAGATAGCAAGACCTGCTTCTACATCTCCACCGACAGTATTTAAAATGATTAATAGTCCCTCAATCTTAGGGTTTTGCTCAATCGCAACAATTTGCGGGATTAAATGTTCATATTTGGTTGTCTTGTTTTGTGGCGGAAGCTGAATATGACCTTCAATTTGACCGATTATCGTTAAACAATGAATTTTAGAATCATTTCCCAATTGCGGTACATTTGTTTGTCCAAGTTGTTGAATTTTGTCTATAAGACCCTCTTTTGGATCATCTTTTTTATCTTGATCTTGATCTGGTTGTTCTGATAAATTTGGGCTGTCTTGTGACATTAAAATCTCCTTCCTCCTTCACTCAATAAGATATACATAGTATAAACCTACATTTCTTTTTCATTCTGGATGTCATATTGAAACAAAAATTATTCTAAAAAAACAGGCTCTCATCAAATTTAAAAGTTGATATAGATAAAAAATAGAACTTCCATGTATTGGAAGTTCTATTTTTAACTAGTAGATTATTTAAGTTTATTTTCGGATACTTTGTTGCATTTTGACTATTTCCCCTAGGAAACGGGTATGTTGATTTCAGCCAGAGGATTCTCGCTTTCTGCTACAATCAACATTCGGTTGAAAATTAGCTCTTTCTAAAAACAACTTTCTTTAACAAAACAACCTTATTGAATTAACAAACACCGTACTCGTTACTGTAATAATTTTTGACTACTGTGGGTAATATAATCTAGGCCTTGAGCGAAAGGAGGCCAGTGTTAAGAAATCAAAAAAACAAGATCAATTTTTGATTTAAAAACAGCAATACTTTAAGCTTCCATAATAATCGGCAAAATCATCGGTCTTCTTTTTGTTCTTTCATATAAAAACTGATTCAGTGAATCTCTAATATTTATTTTTAATGAAGACCAGTCCACTACGCGATCTTGTATACACTTAATCATTATTTCATTAACTAGATTTGTAATTTCAACTAGAAGTTTTTCTGATTCTTTAACATATACAAAGCCTTTTGAAATAATTTTCGGTTCAGAAACCAGCACATTTCTTTTTTTACTTAAGGTTACGACAATAATCAAAATTCCATCTTGAGATAATAGCCTTCTATCTCTTAACACAATATTTCCAACATCTCCAACACCTAATCCATCTATTAGAACATTTCCAACTGGAATTTTTGAACTATACGAAGCTTTCTGATGAGCAAATTCAATTACTTCTCCCTTTTCAAGTAAAAAGATATCTTCAGGCGCCATTCCTATTGACTGAGCAATCTTAGACTGAGCTTTTTGCATTCTATACTCTCCATGAACTGGAAGTAGGTATTTCGGCTTCATTAGATTTAACATTAGCTTAATGTCTTCTTTATTCCCATGACCAGTTACATGAATTTTTTCATTTCCATAAACTACATGACAACCAGCTCGGAATAATAAATCAACCGATTTAGAGATTTTTATCTCAGTAGCAGGAGTAGGAGCTGCTGCTATGACAACAGTATCTCCATGCATTAATTTGATATGTTTATGTGTACCTTGAGCTAATTCAGATAAGGTGCTAATAGGTTCCCCTTGTTGACTTGACGCAATAATTACCTTTTCATGTTCAGCTATTTTGGACATTTCGTTAAATGGTATAACTGATTGTTCAGGGACAAATAAATAATCAAGACTTTGGGCTATCTCAATAATTTTTGTTAATTTCTCCCCAACAAAAGCAACTTTTCTTTTTGCGTCCTTGGCAGCCTGCATAATATATTGAATCCTTTGTATGTTTTTCGCATATGTAACAACAATAATACGACCTTCGGCTTGATAGAATGCATCCCTTATTTCTTGACCAACTTCATATTCAGATCCTGAATAACCTATTTTTTCAGCATTAATACTGTCAGAAAGTAAACATAATACACCTTTATTTCCTATTTGAGCCATTTTATCAATATCACAACCAAATAACCCTACTGATGTGGGATCAAATTTATAATCCCCTGTATGTACGATTGCTCCTTGATCTGTGTGAAATATTACCCCAATAGAGTCTGGGATACTATGTGTTGTTCTAAAGAATGTTATATCGATTTCTTGGAATGAAAGCGTGGTATTATGATCTATTTCTATTAAATTAACATTTAATTCACTATCACCTAATTCTTCCTTAACTAGTGCCAAGGTGAATTTTGTTCCATAGACTGGAACTTTAAGCTTCCTAAGAACATAAGGAAGGCCCCCAATATGCTCATCATGACCATGAGTTAGAAAAACACCTTGTACCTTGTCCTTTTTTTCGACTAAATAAGATACATCTGGAATGACCATATCTATACCAAGCATTTCTTCAGCAGGTATCATCAGACCCACATCCACAATAAAAATCTTGTTTTCAGTCTCCAGAACGTACATATTTTTCCCTACTTCGCCAACTCCACCTAGGGCAAACACTTTTATTTTATCTGTTTCTTTACTAATCAAACCTGTATCCTCCTTTAAATTCCATTTAATAGTCCGAACATTCTTCATATTCACATTATAACTGAATAAAGAAATTTTATTCAAGTTAATTTGATTGATATTCAAATCAATTCCTACTTATTTTGGGTTGAAAGAACAAAAATCAAAAAAAAATCTCAAATATAGAGTTAGCTATATATAAAAAACCAGCCAAAAGTCGGCTGGTTTTCATTATTGAAGTTGTTTTTTTAATATTGTTGTTAGTGCTATTCTTTCTTGCTCAGAAAGAGGTACTAATGGCAGTCGAACTGACCCAACATCGAGACCCTTTAGCTGTAGTGCGGTTTTTACAGGGGTAGGATTGGGAGCCTGGAATAAAGCCTTCATTATGGGTAGTAAACGTTGATGTTGCTTTGCAGCATCTTTTACGTTTCCTGCCTCAAATGCTTGAATCATTTCATTCATTTCAGAACCAATTATATGAGAAGCTACAGAGACAATTCCTTTTCCTCCAATAGCTAATACAGGAATTGTTAACCCATCATCACCACTATATAGGTTAAAATCTTCTTGGGTATTTGCAATAATGGAAGTCATTACATCTAAATCACCACTTGCCTCTTTTACTGCTACAATATTTGTGATTTCAGATAAACGTACAATAGTATCAACTGAAATATTGACTGCTGAGCGTCCAGGAATATTATACAGCATTACTGGCAAATTGGTTGTATTAGCAATTTCTTTGAAATGAAGATACAAACCTTCTTGACTTGGCTTATTATAGTAAGGTGCAACAAGCATAATTGCATCGACACCCAACTCTTCTGCTTTTTTTGACAATTCAATAGATTGCCTCGTATTATTACTTCCAGTACCCGCGATGACAGGAACTCTTCCGTTTACTACTGTCACAACATGTTTAAACAAAGCTATTTTTTCTTCGGTAGTTAAGGTTGGAGATTCTCCTGTGGTTCCTGCAACAACAAGTGATTCAGTACCGTTTTTCAGCAAATAGTTTACTAACTGAGTTGTTTTGTTGAAATCTATATTCCCTTTATGATCAAAGGGAGTCACCATAGCTGTTGAAATTTTCCCGAAATCCATTACTTATCCTCCTTAAACTTTCCATAAAGCATTATAATTCTACCCCAACTTCTGCGAGTTGAAATGTATCATGTAAGGTATTTACCGCCAATACGAGGTCAGAGTTTTTTACCAATACCCAAATAGTCGTGTTACTATCAGCAGATTGAAGAATTTGTATACCCTTCTCAGATAATGCTGTAACGATTTTCGAGGTTACCCCCGGTACTCCACTCATTCCAGCTCCAACAGCTGAGACTTTGGCACAGCCTCTTGTCACAACCGGTTCATAACCTAGATTATGAAGAATATCAATGGCAAGCTCTGTTTTATCACCAGAAACTGTATAAACAACACCATTTGGATTTATATTGAAAAAATCAACACTTATCTCAGCACTTGCCATTGCTTTAAATACTTCTTTTTGAGTATCGTAATATCCTTCTTTTGAGAACACCTTAATTTGGGTAACATCTGCTACATGAGCAATTCCCGTTATCACTCTCAAGTTTAAATAATCCTTCTTCTTATTATTAGCATTTGATGAAGTAACTAGTGTTCCACATGACTTTGAATAAGTAGACCTTATCCTCATGGGTACTTTGCCTTGCATCGCAATTTCAACAGCTCGTGGATGGATGACCTTAGCACCTTGATAAGCCATGTTACAAAACTCAATATAGGTCATGACATCTAAAGTACGAGCCCCCTTAACAATCCTAGGATCTGCTGTCATTACACCTTCAACATCTGTAAAGATATCAATCCATTCAGCATTTAGAGCTACTCCAAGAGCAGAAGCAGAAGTGTCACTCCCTCCTCTTCCAATCGTCGTAATATTCCCATCCTTGGAAAGACCTTGGAAACCAGCAACTACGATAACATCATACTCTTCAAGCATCAAATAAAGCTCTCTACATTGTAAATCAATAATCTTGGCATTTTGATGGTCATTATTTGTTCTAATCCCAGCTTTTGCGCCGCTCATAGCAGTTGCCTTAATCCCTTTTTTGTTTATCATATTTGAAAACACTACCGACGAAATGATCTCTCCACACGATAGTAAAAGATCATACTCGCGCTTACTTACTTTTCCTGTTGTTCCACCTATTAAATCTAGCAAGGTATCTGTTGCATATGGATCGCCTTTTCTACCCATTGCTGAAACAACAGTTACAACCTTATATCCTTCATTTAACGCCTCTTTTATATGACGAATTGCATGTTCTCTACTTTCATTATCTTTAATAGATGTTCCACCAAATTTTTGTACGATAATCCTCATTATTCCACCCCATTTTAGATGTGGGAGGTTGGTGAGAGTATTTGAGGTATATGCCAACCTCTAATCCTATTGCATTATTTAACAAGTTCTAACTTTATTAAACTTTCTGCTATCTGAACAGAATTCCATGCAGCTCCCTTTAATAGATTGTCTGATACAACCCACATATGGAAACCTTTATCTTCAGTCAAATCTTTTCGAATACGACCTACAAACACTTCATTCTTCCCTACACAATTGTAAGGCATGGGATACAATTGTTCACTAGGATTATCCTCTAGAATAACTCCCGGTGCATTTACAAGTAGTTTTTGAATGTCACTTGCGCTAACTTTCTCCTTATCCACTTCAATATAGACACTTTCAGAATGTCCTACAGCAACAGGTAAACGGACACAGGTTGCAGCAACCTGAAGATTAGGCATTCCCATTATTTTTTTTGTTTCATTTATCATCTTCATTTCTTCATACGTAAAACCGTTATCTTGGAATTGATCAATTTGCGGAATAGCATTAAAAGCAATTTGATATTTTTTTTCATCTGCCTTAACAGGTAGAATCTCTGGAGTAAAAGGTTCGTTATTTAAAATTGCTTTAGTTTGGTTCATAAGTTCTTCCACCGCTGCTGCACCTGAGCCAGAGACAGCTTGATAAGTCGAAACAATTATTCGATTTAAACCGTATGCTTGTCGGACTGGTTCTAATGCCACAACCATTTGGATTGTCGAGCAATTTGGATTTGCAATTATTCCATTATGATCATGCAGGGCATGTTCATTCACCTCTGGCACTACTAAAGGTGTATTCTCATCCATTCTAAAAGCGCTAGTATTATCGATAACAATCGCACCTCTTTTTACTGCTTCAGGAGCAAGTTCCTTAGAAACAGACCCACCTGCACTAAAAAGAGCTATTTGAACACCTTCAAAACTTTCAGGTGTAGCCTCTTGAACAACCACCTCTTCGCCTTTAAATAAAATAACGGAACCAGCAGATCGTTTTGAAGAAAGTAAGCTTAATCTTGAGATAGGAAAATCTCTACTTTCTAAAGTTTTTAATATTTGTTCTCCGACAGCACCCGTTGCTCCTACTACTGCTACATGAAAGCCTTTAATCATTTATATATACCCCTTCCAAATTCAAAACTACTAATAATAAACAAGCAAAGAAAGGGGAAAATGTCGTTTCCCCCTTTAAATTATTACTTTTAATTGTATCATAATTCACTTAATAATAAATGAGTATTATATTATTTGGAGTCTAAAAATCTTTCCACAATTACTGGTTGAATTTGCTTACCCATTAGGGCAAGGAGAACTGTATCTAACAGTGAATCCATCCTCGCAACCATCGAGTTTGGCTTTTTGTTAGGAGCATCTTGACCAAATGGTATGAAGTAAATATTTTTGGTAGACATTAACCTCATCAAATTGATTCCATTTAATCCAAGAGCATCATTAGTCGAAATACCTAGTACAACCGGATTTTCATTGCGAAGTGTTGCTTTTGCTGCCATTAATACAGGTGAATCCGTCATAGCATTTGCGAATTTACTCATGGAGTTTCCTGTTAAGGGAGCGACAATCATACAGTCAAGAGGTAACTTTGGACCTAAAGGCTCTGCTTTTACGATTGAGTCAATAATTTTATTACCCGTTATTTCTTCGATTTTTTTCACCCAATCTTCACCATCACCAAATCTGGTATCCGTTGACATAACGGTATTTGTTACAACAGGAATTACCTGTGCCCCTTCTGTAACCAAACGTTGGATTTGAGGCATTACTTCATCGTACGTGCAATGGGATCCCGTTAATCCAAAACCGATTGTTTTACCTTTTAAGGAAGTCATAGAGCATTCCCCTTTCTATCTAATATTTCTTCCTTTAATAATTGGGTTAATACTTTTGCAACAATTTGCCCAGCTGTTTTAGGAGCTACAATTCCTGGTAATCCGGGTGCTAATAGTGCTTTAATTCCTCTTTTTTCGGCATATCTAAAATCTGTGCCACCAGGCTTGGATGCTAAATCAATGATTAGAGTGTGTGACGGCATTTTAGAAATCACACTTGATGTCACAATGTGATAAGGGATAGTATTAATACAAACATCGATATCCTGAACTTCTTTCTCTAAAGAAGATAAGTGAAAAGGGTTCAGACCCATTTCAAAGACTCGAGCAATATGCTCGCTTTTTCTAGCACCCACTTTGACTTTAGCACCAAGCATACCAAAGGTTCTAGCAACACTTAATCCTACTCGACCCATACCTAAGACTGCGATATTTGAATTATGAATTGTAATTTCTGTATGTTGAATTACCATCATTATTGTTCCTTCCACTGTCGGAATAGAGTTGTAAATGGCAACATCATCTCTTTCAAATAATTTCACAAGTTTTCTTTTCGTAGAATTTGCTAAGTTATCTAAATATTGATTACTAATACCAGAATATATCGTACAATGTTCTGGGGTTTTTGACATTAACTCTTCAGTTAGAATTACTTTTTCATTAGAGAAGACTGTATCAACTTCCCCATCTATATTTGTCCCGGCCACCGGAAGTATGACAGCGTCTACTATCGAAAAGTCTACTTGTTCTATTTGTTCCTTTTGTGCACCAGTAAATCCGTGATCAAGTTGATCAAACCCTATTAATGAGAGTTTCGCATCGAGTTCTGTTAATTTACGAATGACTTCAAGCTGTCTTGCATCACCACCAATTATTGCAATATGCAATCCAGTTAACATTATCTTCATTCACCTTCTTTTTGAATTATTATAATTGAGACTATTTTTCTGTTCGGAATTGTTTACTCCCACATATTATGTAAGAATCTAATATTAGGTGAATAACTAAAAATACAATTTATAGAGTTGGAGAGTTCAATTCTATTTAAAGGGCGGAGGAAGGTTAAACTCGCATGCAATTCAGTATCTGAATCATAAATTTTCAGTTGAATGGGTGATTAAAGTTTTGCTATTACATTGTTGTTCATTTCAGTTCCAAGAAGGCTGCTCGCTATCCGCTGGTGGCGCTGAGTTTCTCCCACTTCAATCAACTTCATTTCAAAAAAAAACCATCAATAATTCAAAGCCACTCAAAAAAGTCCCTTTTAAAGTAAATACTGTTAAACTTTTTTGATTTCTGCTGCAGACACTCGCTTTCCGCGGGGCGGTCCGGAAGCCTCCTCGTCGCTGTGCTCCTGCGGGCTCTCCCTTGGCCACGGTTTTCCCGCAGGACTTTGAATATGCTTCCATGAGTTCTCACCGCACGAAGGAAATGCGGGAGCACGACCGAATAGTCTTCTTTGACAATACTCCAGCGTACCGATTGAACTGCTTCTAGAGTAAGCTTCCTGAAATCGGGACTTCTGTTACTAAAAATCACAATTTCGTCATACAAGAAACGGTTATTCCTCTATAGCTCTGCCGAAGCATTCCAGGAGTCTCGTGCCTTCCGCTCCAATAAAAAAAGTAAAAAGGGTATTATTTTCTCAAAAATAAAATTGAGAGAATAGTATCTTTTTTACTTGTATAATCATAGTATCAATTTTAAAACACGGACACGGGTATGATGTTGCAAACTCCTCGGGTCTAATTGGCATGGAATTGTAAGGTGACATGGCTATATTTGCGGTAAACCTAAAAACCTAATAGATTAAAATTAGGGGGAAATAGACCTCAGCTTACGAAAAAAGACGACTCAAAATTAGAGTCGTCTTTTTTCGTAAGCTATTTAGTTTCCCCGGAAAATCGAAGGGTTCTTCCTATTGATTTAATTTATAATTTTGAATTTATTCTTGAAGAGTGCTCTTCAGGAATGTCTATTATTATCATATCTGTTCCTATTTTCTTAATATGGTGCCAAGGCACCCGTATCTCTGCACCTTGCTTTCTTAAACCGAACCATTTGAGTGTAGGTATAATAAAAGCCTTTATATGACCTGTAGTCTCATCTATTTCTAGGTCCGTTTGGCCTAGAACACCTAGTCGCTCAGCTTTCTTTAAGTCAACAATCTCTTTTCCACTTAACTCACTTAGTCTCATACTAGACCTCCTTTTGGACTTCCCTTTCTACATTGTATCGTAAGAGAACAAAAAAAATACCTATAAGATATCAATCTAAATAGGCATCGATTTTCATTTTTCTATTTTAATGCTTCAGGTAGTTCTCCATTTGGACTTACTAATGAAACAGCTAGATTAGAGTCAAATATATTATGTGATAGTTGGTTAACTGACTGCTCTGTCACCTCTTCGACATTTAATATGATATCGTCTAATGTGCGATGCTTTTTTAATAAAAGCTCATTCTTGCCATTTCGACTCATACGACTATTGGTACTTTCTAGACTAAGCATTAAGCTTCCTTTAATTTGCTCTTTGCTATTTTTAAGTTCTTTAGAGGTAATCCCTTTTTCCATTAAGGTACTTAATGTTTGTTGAATTGTCTCATATAATAAATTTAATTGGTCACTACCGGTTCCACCATAGATAGTAAGCATTCCACTATCCTTATAGGAAGAGTGATAAGAATAAACGGAATAGGCAAGTCCTCTTTGCTCTCTTACCTCTTGAAACAGTCGACTACTCATACTGCCACCAAGCACATTATTTAATACGATTAAGCTATATATATCTGCATGACCAACGGGTAAACCCTTATAACCTAAACAAAGATGAGCTTGTTCTGTATCCTTATTCCTAGCAAGCTTATCTGAGTAAAAAATTGGTTCTGTTGTATCTGGGATTGTAGCATTTGATGTATATTCCCCAAAAAATCTTTCAACCTTTTGGATAAAAGAATCTTCTATATTACCCGCTACAGAAATAACTACATTCTCTGGTATGTATGTTTCTCTCATATATTTCCGAAGTGTTTCCCCATCAAAGGAATTCAAAGTTTCTACCGTACCAAGAATTGGGAAACCAAGAGAATGATCTTTATAGGAAGCTTTACTTAATAGATCATGAACAATATCATCTGGTGCATCTTCGTACATTTTTATTTCTTCAAAAACTACATTTTTCTCTTTCTTCAATTCATCTTCATCAAACATAGAATTAAAAAACATATCAGATAATACTTCTAAAGCATAATCAGAATGTTCATCTAATACTTTTGCATAGTAACAAGTATATTCCTTTGAAGTGAATGCATTTACTTGTCCACCTATGCTATCAAAGGATTCTGCTATCTCACGAGCTGTCCGTGTCTTGGTTCCTTTAAAAAACATATGTTCTAAAAAATGAGAAACTCCATTCATTTCGCTGGTTTCATTCCTTGAACCAGTTCCAATCCATACACCAATAGCTACCGATCTAACTGTTGGTATATTTTCCAATACAATTCTAACACCGTTCTTACAAGTGTATTTATTTATCAAGACAATTCCTCCTAATTCTAATCACCTAAGCTGTTTACCCGTTCATTTGTGAGGGGTGTGTTTGTCTATCCGTTTTTCACTTAATAGGTTAGTAACACTACCGAATTTATATTGTTTTTCTTTTATCTTTGTAATTAGAACGTCTAATGAATTTGCAGTTGATGAAGTTGGGTGCATCAAAATAATTGCACCAGGATGTATCTTAGTCATTACTCGATTGATTAATACATCTGGGGTAGGTTTTTGCCAATCAATTGTATCGACACTCCACAGTATCGTTCGCATATTTAATTCTAATGCAATGTCTACTACATCCTGTCTAAAACTACCACTAGGAGGAGCAAACCATTCTGGTTTCTTACTAGTTGTAGCCTCTATTACATTATTTGTTTTAGTCAACTCCTCCCTAATTAAGGGAATTGTTAATGTTTTTAAATTGGGATGAGTGTAAGAATGATTTCCAACTTCATGCCCGGCATCTACTATCATCTTAGCTAAGTCCGGATTATTTTTCACCCACCTACCTTCAAGAAAAAAGGTCGCTGTTACTTTATGCTTTTTAAGTGTCTCTAGCATTACAGGAAGGTAGTCATTTCCCCATGCAACATTGACGATAAACGCTACCATCTGTTTATCAGGATGTCCTCTATATATAGGCTCAGCAGGCAAATCTTTTAAATGGATGGAGGGGGGACTTTCTTTAAAAATTAAATACTTAGGATCAAAATAACCGCCCTGATTCATGTTTTTAAATGAAGCATTAATATCCACTTTCAAACCATTATATCCAGGGGTTGCTTTCCACACCTTATCTACGACAGCATTTTGAGGAGATACTTCATATTCTGAAGCTTTCGACTCAATCTCCAAATATAGTGAATCAATATTTTGGGAAACAACTACACTAGAATGTTTTAATTGGGAAACGTATCGTTCTGTTAATGGGTTCTGAACAGACCCTAATGTAACTAATACTATAGTAAAAGCTGCGAATAGTTGAACCGGAAATCTTTTCATATTAACATCCCCCTTGTAGTAAAAATTATGTACCGTGGGGACAAGGTAGAACTAAAAATATAATGGTTAATTTAACAAAAAGAAGCCGGTTCCCCAGCTTCCATTAAAGGTGTTTCTTTTAAGACGTTGGGTTTGCATCCTTTTGTTCCTTTAATACTGCCTTACGTGATAAATTTACTCGTCCTTGTTTATCTACTTCTGTAACCTTAACGAGTAACTCATCACCAATCGCTACAACATCTTCGACTTTTCCAACTCGGTCTTCTGCCAGCTCCGAAATATGAACAAGCCCATCTTTTCCACTGAATAATTCTACAAATGCACCGAATTTCTCAATCCTCTTTACTTTACCCAAATACATTTGGCCAACTTCAACTTCTCGAACAATATCTTCAATTATTTTCTTAGCTTTTTGGTTCATCTCATCATTTATTGATGAGATAAAAACTGTTCCATCCTGCTCAATATCTATTTTTACTCCAGTTTCTTCAATAATCTTATTAATTTGCTTACCACTTGGTCCAATTACATCTCTAATTTTATCTGGATTAATTGACATCATAAGGATTTTAGGTGCGAATTTAGAGAGCTCAGTACGAGGCTCCTTAATCGTACTAACCATATGGTCTAATATATGAAGACGACCTACTCGTGCTTGTATTAAAGCTTCTTCTAAAATTTCACGTGATAAACCATCAATTTTTATATCCATTTGGAGAGCAGTTACACCTTTTGTAGTTCCAGCAACTTTAAAATCCATGTCTCCAAGATGGTCTTCCATACCTTGAATATCCGATAAAATGGTGTAGTGTGATCCTTTTTTAACAAGACCCATAGCAATACCTGCAACAGGAGCTTTAATTGGAACACCAGCGTCCATCATAGCTAATGTACTCGCACAGATACTTGCTTGAGAAGTTGATCCGTTTGATTCAAGTACTTCTGAAACAAGGCGAATTGTATATGGGAAGTCTTTCTCGTTCGGGATAACAGGATCTAAAGCACGTTCTCCTAGTGCACCATGTCCAATTTCACGACGACCTGGACCTCTAATTGGACCGGTTTCACCTACACTAAATTGAGGGAAGTTATAATGATGCATAAAACGCTTTTCTTCTTCAATTCCTAATCCATCAAGGATTTGAACATCCCCCATTGCTCCTAATGTACAAATGCTTAGAGCTTGGGTTTGTCCTCTTGTAAATAACCCTGAACCATGTGTTCTAGATAGTAGGCCAACTTCAGATGCTAATGGACGAATCTCAGCTTGTTTACGACCATCAGGACGTATCTTATCTTGTGTAATCAGACTACGAACTTCTTCTTTAACAAGCATGTAGAATACCTCAGAAACCTGTTTGATTACCTTACTATCTGCCTCTCTTTCTTCATAAAGGGCAAGAACTTCTTTTTTCACTTCATTTATTGCTGCTTCGCGTGCATGTTTCTCAAATACCTGAACAGCAGATTTAATTTTACTTTCCGCTAAAGTTCTAACTTCTAGTTCAATATTAGCGTCGACTTTGTAAAGAGCAACTTCTATCTTTTCTTTACCTACTGCAGAGATAATTTTTTCTTGAAATTCAATTAATCGTTGAATTTCTTTATGTCCAAACATGATGGCTTCAAGCATTATTTCTTCAGGAACTTCATTTGCACCTGCTTCTACCATATTTATAGCGTCTTTTGTACCTGCTACTACTAGATGTATATCAGATTTCTCTAAAAGCTCTACAGACGGATTAATGATAAATTGATCATCAATACGCCCGACAATTACCCCAGCAATCGGTCCTTCAAATGGAATATTAGAAACACTAAGTGCTAAAGATGAACCAAACATTGCTGCCATTTCAGACGAGCAATTTTGTTCTACGCTCATTACAATGCTAATAACTTGTACTTCATTCCGAAAGCCCTCAGCAAATAAAGGACGAATAGGTCTATCAATAAGTCGACTTGCCAAAATTGCTTTTTCACTTGGACGACCTTCACGTTTAATGAAGCCTCCAGGAATTTTACCCACAGCATATAATCGTTCCTCATAGTTACAAGTTAACGGGAAAAAACTTAAATCTTTTGGTTCCTTTGATGCAGTAGCTGTAGATAGTACAGCAGTATCACCATAACGAATTAAGACTGCACCATTAGCTTGTTTTGCTAGTTGTCCAACCTCTACTGTTAAAGTACGCCCTGCCCATTCAGTTGTAAAAATTTGTTTTTCTTGATTCATATTAAATATGCTCCTCTCTTGCAAATCAAAATTACTATGTATTATCACTTAGAATAAGCCATTAAGTAGTATTGCCTATATTATTTAAAACATATCAAACAGTTGAGTAATATGTAAATAAAATTATAAAAAAAGTAGAAATTTGTAACGAAAACGTTAAGATTTGGAAATTTACTTTTAGATAAAAAAAAACGGGATTACTATCCCGCTTTTTTAGAAACAAACGTTCCTACAGTAAATTAACGACGTAAACCAAGCTTAGTGATTAACTCACGATAACGAGTAACGTCATTGTTACGTAAATAGTTTAGTAAGTTACGACGCTTACCAACCATTTTCAAAAGACCACGACGTGAGTGGTGATCCTTCTTATGAGTGCGTAAATGATCATTCAATGTGTTAATTTGCTCTGTTAGGACAGCAATTTGAACTTCTGGTGATCCAGTGTCATTATCATGAGTTTTGTACTCACTAATAATTTCGTTCTTGCGCTCTTGTGTTAAGGCCATCCATTTCACCTCCTATAATTTCATCCCCAATTACTGAGCAAGCGTCGGTGATTCGACTTGCCAAGCAATGGTTCAACATACGTTTATTATCATACCTAATTCACCTGTAAATTGCAAGTGGTAATTCACTTCATCTGTAATAGTTCCTTTGCTTCGGTGACGTCGACTTGTATCCTTGATACTAATTCGTCTATCCCATTAAACTTTTGCTCATTACGAATTCGTTGAATAAATACTAACTCAATATGTTCCCCATATATATCTTGACTAAAATCAAACAAATGAACTTCTATAGTTATCTCATTCTTTTTTTGATGGAATGTTGGCTTAAATCCAATGTTACTTACCCCATTGTACCAATAACCCTTTACTTTCATTTGCACAGCATAAACACCCACTAGTGGGATATAGTATGATTCTTCCAATGAAATATTGGCAGTTGGAAAACCTATTGAAGATCCCCGTTTATCACCGCCAACGACAACACCTTTGATTTTGTATGGTCTACCAAGAAAAGATTGGATTTGATTAACCTCACCGGTTTGAAGAAGATGTCTAATTGAAGACGAACTAACTTTTCCACTGTTAATTTCCACTTTTGAAATAACTGTTTGCGAAAATTGTTCTCTTGAATGAAACGGAAGGGTTTCCATATTACCTTTTCCCATTTTTCCATATGTAAAATCAAAACCAGCTACCACATGTTTGCAATTCATTTCAATAATATATTGATCAACAAATTGTTGAGGCAACAGCTGCGAAAAGGATTCATTAAAATTGACAATATATAGTTCATCAATTCCTAATTCTTCTATTACCTCGATCTTATCTTGTAAAGGAGTAATTGAATGATGAATGGCGTTATCTTTTTGCAAAACAACAGATGGATGTGGGCTAAAAGTCATAACAGAACTTATCAGATTATTTTTT
Source organism: Bacillus sp. (in: firmicutes) (assembly GCA_041611945.1). Taxonomy (GTDB): domain Bacteria; phylum Bacillota; class Bacilli; order Bacillales; family SA4; genus Bacillus_BS. The sequence continues at coordinate 7,177 of JBFILZ010000027.1, read as the reverse complement.
TTAGCTAATTCTTTAGCAGCTAAAATCACCTTTTGATGCCCAATATGTACACCATCAAAATACCCAAACGCCATCACCTTTGGTAAAGTCATCTCATTTACTAAATGAGGAGGATGACTAATATATAACGTTTCCATGCTGTTCATCACCTATTTCCTTATTTACCTATCTATATAAAGTACCTTTAACGGCTTCATTAAACCAACTTTTGTAGGATGCTTTTCATATATAGCTAAAGCAATATTTGACATGTCAGTAATAAGTATCTTATCTTCATCATTTAGTAATGGAGTTGCTTCTAAAACTGCGCCATTCTTTACTTTCATAGCTACTTTATCATCAATTTGTAGGTTAGGCAAATGTAGAAGGGCTTGTTCAATTGGAATTAACAGAGAATCGATGTCACCTTCAACCATCGCCTGTTCAATTTCTTCTAGTGAAGAACATTGTTCGAGATGAAACGACCCTGAAGCTGATCTAATTAGATGTGACATATGCGCAGGAAATCCTAGCTTTTCTCCAATTGAAACCGCTAGTGTCCGAACGTATGTCCCTTTGCTGCATGTCACTTTAAATGAAAAGGAAATAGACTCACCTTCATAGGTTTCCTGTTCATCTAGCAAGCTAAGTTCATGAATTGTTATATCTCTGGAAGGTCGGTCAATTACGATTCCTTTTCTAGCATATTCGTATAGGCGTTTTCCATTTACTTTAACCGCTGAATACATTGGTGGTGTTTGTGTTTGTTGACCTGTAAGCTGATTTAGGACTAGGAGTATTTCGTTTTTTGTGATTATTCGATTGACCGGCTTCTCTTCAACAAGTTCACCAGAGGCATCTTCAGTGGTTGTAGAATAACCTAAGGTTACTTTACCTATATATGTCTTGCTTTCTCCAGTTAAAAATTCCGCGACTTTTGTAGCTCTTCCAATGCATATAGGGAGAACTCCTGTTACATCTGGATCAAGAGTTCCTGTATGTCCTACCTTTTTGGTCTTAAGAATCTTTCGGATTTTAAAAACACAATCATGTGATGTTAACCCTTTAGGCTTATTTAATAGCAAGATACCGTTCATATTTACCTCCACAGATCAAGTAGCAATTTTTTAATTTAAGGCTCTGATAAAGCTTTTTGTTGATTTTTTAAAGTAAGTTTATAGAAGTGGAAGGTGAGATTCCTCTAAGATTCTATCGAATTTCTTTCGTGCCCTGAAAAATCACGGAAGTAAATTCAATGTCCTGCGGGAGAAACGGCTCAGCGGAGACACCGAAGACGCAAGTGCCAAGGTAGCTAACCGCCCGCCCCGCGGTAAGCGAGCATCCTGCAGCTGAAATCAACAACAAAGTTAACAGAGCCTAATTTTATATAAATCTTTCGAGTCCCATATAGTAAAAAAATGGATAGACATTTTGTCCATCCATTTTAGTAGTAAACTACAGACTAATTTTCCTCATTTCGGGACGATTTGTTTAGTTCTGATAGTAAAGTCTCAATTCGATTACCATAATCAACTGATGCGTCAAACTCAAAGGTTATTTCAGGTGTTTTTCTAAGTCTAATTCGTTGACCAATTTCAGAACGAATAAACCCAGTAGCTTTAGCTAAACCCTTCAATGTATCTTGTCGTTTTTCGTCATCACCTAAAACTGAAATAAATACTTTCGCTTGCTGAAGGTCTCCAGTAACTTCTACATCTGTTACAGTAACAAACCCAACGCGCGGATCTTTTATTTTTCGACCGATAATCTCACCAAGCTCTTTTTTCATTTGCTCTCCAACCCTAGTTGCACGCAAACTCATTTAATCACCTCGTCTTAGTACCATTCAAAGCTTGTTAAGGTTCTCTCAATTTCCGGAAATGAATCGATCATCTTTAGAGAATTATTTAATTCTCTTTCTGTAGAATGTTTAGATGATGTAATGGCAACGATTCCTATCGTTGTTCGTTGCCACATATCCTGGTAATCAATTTCTGAAACCGAAACATTAAATTTTTGTTTGAGCCTCGTCATAATACGCTGTAATACTGCACGCTTATCCTTTAGGGATTGCGAATCGTATATCAAACATTCACATTGGACGAAGCCAATCATTATCTTTGAACTTCCTGCATAATGTAAGCTTCAATAACATCCATTTCTTTAATATCATTGAATTTTTCAATAGTGATTCCACATTCATAGTTTTGAGCAACTTCTTTTACATCATCCTTGAATCGCTTAAGCGTATCTAGCTTACCTTCAAAAATGACAATTCCCTCACGAACAATACGAACACCACTATCTCTAGTTATCTTGCCTTCTGTAACATAACAACCAGCAATTGTTCCAACCTTAGAAACTTTAAATGTAGTTCGAACCTCAGCTTGACCAATTACTTTTTCTTCGAACTCAGGGTCTAGCATTCCCTTCATTGCCGATTCTATTTCATCAATCACATTATAAATGATTCTATGAAGACGAACATCTACATCTTCTTGGTCAGCTGTCTTCTTTGCATTTATGTCTGGGCGTACATTAAATCCAATAACAATTGCATTTGATGCTGATGCAAGTATAATATCCGATTCAGTAATTGCTCCGACTCCAGTATGAATAATATTTACTCTGACACCCTCAACCTCAATTTTTTGAAGTGAAGCGGATAGAGCCTCTACAGATCCTTGAACATCACCTTTAACGATAATATTAATATCTTTAATATCACCTTGTTTAATCTGTTCAAATAAATCTTCTAAGCTTAACTTTGCTCGATCTCCACGTTGCTCAACTAACTGCTTTTGTGCACGTGCTTCACCAACTGATCTTGCCATTTTCTCATCACCAAAAACCATAAACTGATCACCTGCGTTAGGTACATCATTTAGGCCGGTTATTTCAACTGGAGTAGATGGTCCAGCTTCCTTTACACGTCTTCCAATATCATTGACCATTGCTCGAACACGTCCAAATGTGTTACCAACTACAATTGGATCACCAATTCGTAACGTTCCATTTTGAACTAAAAGTGTAGCAACTGATCCACGGCCTTTATCTAATTGCGCCTCTACAACTGTACCTGTCGCAAAACGATTTGGATCGGCTTTCCATTCCTCAACTTCACTTACTAATAAAATCATTTCGAGAAGTTCATCAATTCCTTCACCTGTTAGAGCCGAAACTGGAACAAAAATAGTTTCTCCCCCCCATGCTTCAGGGACTAATCCACGATCTGTCAATTCCTGCATAACACGATCAGGATTAGCAGAAGGTTTATCCATTTTATTAACAGCAACAATAATTGGTACCCCTGCTGCTTTAGCATGACTAATTGCTTCAACGGTTTGAGGCATCACACCATCATCTGCCGCAACAACTAATATGGTAATATCAGTGATTTGAGCACCTCTTGAACGCATTGTAGTAAATGCAGCATGTCCAGGAGTATCTAAGAAGGTAATCTTCTTATCATTCACATCAACTTGATATGCTCCAATATGCTGGGTAATACCACCTGCTTCTCCTTCAGTAACTTTCGTATGACGAATGGAGTCAAGTAGAGTTGTTTTACCATGATCAACGTGTCCCATGATTGTAACAACTGCAGGACGAATCTGAAGATCTTCTGGCTTATCTTCCATTACATATCCTTCAAATTCTGTTTCCTCATAAACAACTACTTCTTCGAGTTCTACACCGTAGTCTGAAGTTATTAGCTCAATTGATTCCTTATCTAGCTCTTGGTTAATTGTCGCCATTACACCCAATTTAAAAAGCTTCTTAATGATTTCAGAAGGTTCTTTCCCAAGCTTCCCTGCAAGTTCACCAACTGTTAATGAATTTGAAAAAGTAATTCTATCCGGAAGTTCTAAAACCTTAGGAGCAGTTGCTTGCTTGCCTCCTTTTTTATGACGGTTCTTTTGGAAGGCAGCTTGTTCTTGTTGACCAGACTTTTTATTATCTTTTTCTTTACGTGTGTTTGCACCCTTCTTCTTTCTAGGGGCATTGTTTACAGTTTCAACTTCGTCATCTTCATACCCTTTATCATTACTTAACGGCTGATTTGACTTAACATTCACTGTTTTCTTTTCATTACTTTCTATAGAATCTTTGCTAGACTCTTTATTTTCGTTTGTACTCGTGTTGAAACGTTGATCTAATTTAGACACAATGTCATCCTCAATAGTTGTCATATGGTTTGAAACTTCAACATTTAATTCTTTCAATATATTAATCACTTCTTTACTTGAGATGTTTTGTTTTTTTGCATACTCATAAACGCGAATTTTACTCATACGTTCACCTCCGAATTTTATTCATCGAGCAATGTGTCAAGCTTCTTGGCAAAGCCCTCATCTTGTATTCCAACGACAACTCTTGCATCTTTCCCAATTGCCTGCCCAAGCTCATAACGATCCGTAACATAACGAAGCGGTATTTTATAAAACGTGCATTTATCTGTTATCTTTTTTTCTGTATTTTTTGAGGCGTCACTTGATAAGAGTACCAGCATAACCTTATTACGCTGAATATCTTTTACAACTAATTCTTCCCCAGAAATAATCTTTCGCGCCCTAGCAGCCAAACCTAAAAGAGATTTCCATGGTTGCTGTTTCATGTATTATTGCTCTCCTTTTGGACCAAAGCAAGTAATTCTTGATAAAGCGAATCATCGACATTTGCCTTTAAGTGGTTTGCTAAAGCATTCTTTTTTTGTGCTTTTAGAATTATGTCTTTATCTCTACTTAAGTAGGCACCTCGACCGGCCATTTTACCTGTTAAGTCGATCGAAACATCCCCATCTTTTGACCGGACAATGCGAATGAGTTCCTTTTTCGGTTTCATTTCTTGACTTGCAATACACTTCCTCAGGGGAATCTTGCGATTAGTCATCTTAACTTCACCTCTTACTCCTCTTCATCGGTAAATTGCTGGTCGTCTTCTATTTTAGAACCCAACCCAACGATACCTAGCTTTTGAGCGTCAGAATAACTTTTTATATCAATTTTCCACCCAGTTAGTTTAGCAGCAAGTCTTGCATTTTGCCCTCTTTTTCCAATCGCAAGTGAAAGTTGATTATCAGGCACTATAACAGTTGTTGCCTTTTCTTCATCATTTACAATTACTTCGTCTACTTGTGATGGGCTAAGTGCATTGGCTACAAAATCAATTGGGTCTTTTGACCACTTAACAATATCAATTTTTTCACCTTTAAGTTCATTTACAATTGCCTGAACTCGGCCACCTTTTGTTCCTACACAAGAGCCTACTGGATCAATGTCTTTATTGTCTGAGTGCACTGAAATTTTAGATCGATCTCCTGCTTCTCGAGCAACCGACTTAATTTCAACAGTTCCATCATAAATTTCAGGTACTTCTAGCTCAAACAAACGCTTGAGCAGGCCTGGATGTGTTCGTGAAACAAATACTTGTGGGCCTTTTGTTGTTTTTTCAACCTTTGTTAGAAATACTTTGATACGGTCGTGTGGCTTATAGCTTTCATTTGGCATTTGCTCAGCTACAGGTAATAAAGCTTCTATTTTCCCGAGATTCACATAGATATAACGTGAATCCTGTCGTTGAACAATTCCAGTCATTATGTCTTCTTCACGGTCGATAAATTCTGTGTAAATTACACCTCGCTCAGCTTCTCGAACACGTTGAGTTACAACTTGTTTCGCCGTTTGAGCTGCAATTCTGCCAAAGTCCTTAGGAGTTACTTCAATTTCAACTATATCTCCCAATTGGAAACTTGGGTTTATTAATTTAGCTTGTTCAACAGATATTTCAAGTCGTGGGTCAAAAACATCGTCCACTACATCTTTTCTAGCATACACACGCATACTCCCGCGCTCTGGATTCACATCTACTCGTACATTCTGAGCCTGATTAAAATTTCGTTTATAAGCAGAAATTAGCGCTGCTTCGATTGCATCAAGTAAAATATCTTTACTTATACCCTTTTCTCTTTCAAGCATAGTTAGGGCATCTAGAAGTTCACTGCTCATTAAATTGGATCCCCCTTTTTTTAAATAGTAAGCATAATTTTTTAGAAGGTTACTGCAAGACGAGCACTAGCTATTTTTTCATAAGGAATTTCAATAACTTTTTTCCTCGTTTTCACCATATAGGTTATAATAACTGTTTCTCCATCAAAGCTAGTTAGTTCACCTTCAAATTGTTTTTCTCCATCAATTGGTTCATATGTTTTCATATATACTTGTTTCCCGATGGCTTTAACAAAGTCTTTCTCTTTCTTAAGAGGGCGTTCAGCACCCGGTGATGAAACCTCAAGGAAATAAAGATGAGGAACAGGATCCAATTCATCAAGCTTCTCACTTAACTGTTCGCTTACAGTTCCACATTGCTCAATATCAATGCCTTCACTTGAATCTATATATACTCTTACGAACCAATCTTTTCCTTCTTTTACATATTCAACATCTACTAATTCTAATTGAAGGTTTTCAAGAATAGGGGAAACTAATCCTTCAACTATATCTGTCACTTTTTTACTCATTCATACCCTCCTTCACCGAAATCAACTTATAAACAAAGTGTGCAATTGGCTATCACATACTATTAGTTGATGAAAAATCCCCATTTAGCAGGGAGTACTTCCATTATGTAGAAAACACTTGATGGTAAAACGAAAGAGTGGGTTTCCCCACTCTCCATCACTGCCCTATTCATAGCATATCCTAGTAAACTATAACATAATCAGGTATTTTAAGCAAACAATTGACCAAAATGTGCTAGGTACCCCTCTAAGCAAAAGACATCTATAATGTTCTGATGAAAAAATGAGTAAATATCTTTATTAATCAGTGAACTAGAAAACTCAGGCTCTGTTCAAATAAATATGCTACCCTGAAAATAAGGGGATCTTCGTTCCAGAACACTCGCTTTCCGTGGGGCGGGCGGTGAGCCCCTCGGCGATAGCGCCTTCAGGTCTCACCTGTCCCGCTGTTCCCGCCGGAGTCTCGCGTTCTTCCACTTCGATCACTGCTAAAGAAATATATTGCTTATTTTCATACCTCATGGTGCAAAATTGTTTTGCATGAAGGTCTCAGTTAAAGCTCAATGTTAATTTTTCAAACGAAATTGATTGAAGAGACACTGAATGCGTAAGTGCCGAGATGGCCACTGCCCTCCGCGCGTAAAGTGAGCATCCTGCAGCTTGTATCTACAACCTTTT
>JBFILZ010000026.1:0-26797 GCA_041611945.1 Bacillus sp. (in: firmicutes) | reverse complement strand
CGTTCATAATATCAGAAGAGTCATTAGAAAGAGTGGTTGTAAGCTATCTTTTATTGGGGGACATGGTCTCCCTTTCCTCATAAAACGAGCATTATTTAATAGTGGTTTTGTCATTGGCCTTTTCTCGTGTTTTGTCATTCTATTTATTTTATCTAATATGGTGTGGAATATAGAAATTAAGGGTGCAAAACCAGAAACCGAACATATTATTCGCAAAGAGCTTCAAGAAATTGGGCTTGAAAAGGGAAAATTTCAATTTATGATTACTGATGTCGAAGAAATTCAAAAACACTTATCTACCAGTATTCATGAGATTACCTGGGTAGGTGTCGATTTAATTGGAACGACATATCATTTCCAAGTGGTTGAGAAAAATCAGCCCGAAAAACCAGAATACTTTAGTGCACGTCATCTAGTAGCGAGGAAAAATGCTTTTATTTCATATATGTATGTAGAAGAAGGTCAGTCAATGGTCTCTTTAAACTCTTATGTCCAAAAAGGGGACTTGCTTGTTTCTGGTGTAATTGGTCAAGAAGGAAAAACTGAACTGGTTAGTGCAAGAGGGAAGATATTTGGAGAAACATGGTATAGAGCGGACATTTCTGTCCCATTAAATACTTCCTTTCATGTTTTGTCAGGCAATTCAAAGACGATGCATTACCTTAATGTAGGAAAGTGGAGAATAAAAGTTTGGGGGTTTGGCAAGCCTTCTTATTCAAGTTACGAAAAAAATTTTGTAAACCATCCTTTTTACTTTTTGAAATGGAAATTGCCGTTTGAGTATAGTAAGCAAATCGTGTGGGAGAGCGAAAGGGTTAATAGAAAGTACACTAAAATTGAAGCGATTATGGCAGGGATGACTAATGCTAGAAGTGATCTAAAAAGGAAACTAGATGAACAAGCTACAATAAAAGGTGAAAAAATTTTGCGTGAGAGTTTAGAGAATGGTAAAGTGAAATTAAGTATTCATTATCAAGTTATAGAAGAAATTTCATCGGTGCAACCAATTATTCAAGGAGACTAAAGAAATGCCAGAAGATTATGTAACACTTACCCTGCAAGTAGAAAATCCGAATGAAGGAATTGCTTTATTTGGAAATCAAGATTCCCATCTTAAACGAATTGAAGACCTTTTAGATGTATCTATTGTAACTAGAGGGGAAGTTCTTCTAGTTTCAACAAAATCCGATAAATTCCAACTAGTTGAAGAAGTATTAACCGGATTGCTACAAGTTATTCGAAAAGGTATATCAATTTCCGACAGAGATGTGACCTATGCAGTTCAACTAGCTGAGACTGGAAAAATAGATCAATTTGTTTATCTCTATGATGAGGAAATTACAAAAAATGCTAAAGGGAAGTCCATTAGAATTAAAACACTAGGACAAAGACATTATATTCACGCCATAAGAAATAGCGACTTAGTATTTGGTATTGGACCAGCTGGAACCGGTAAAACGTATTTAGCAGTTGTAATGGCTGTTACAGCATTAAAGAATGGTCAAGTGAAAAAAATCATACTAACTAGACCGGCTGTGGAAGCGGGAGAGAGCTTGGGCTTTTTACCTGGAGACTTAAAAGAGAAAGTGGATCCTTATTTAAGACCTTTGTATGATGCTTTGCATGATGTTCTGGGCCTAGAGCATACCGTTCGAATGATAGAAAGAGGAACGATTGAAATTGCTCCTTTAGCGTATATGAGGGGAAGAACATTAGATGATGCATTTGTCATATTGGATGAGGCCCAAAATACAACGACAGCTCAAATGAAGATGTTTTTAACACGATTAGGATTCGGCTCGAAAATGGTTATCACGGGTGATGTAACTCAAGTTGATCTTCCGAAGGGCGTAACTTCAGGACTCTCAGTCACTCAGAAAATTTTGAACAACGTCAAAGGAATATCGTTCAAGTATCTTGATCAATCTGATGTAGTGCGACACCCACTTGTTCAAAAAATTATTAAGGCGTATGAAGAAGAATAAAGAGTCCCAAACGGGGCTCTTTATTGTGTTCATCAAGTTGTTTTGGTACTCTTATCCAAAAAGCTATGTTTTTAATAATATATCATGTTATTCTTGTACTATAGATTTAATTGATCGGACGTTAGGGTTCTTAATGAAATTATTAGTATGAGGGGAAGAGGAGGTTCATAATGACATATTGGAAAAAAACCCTACAGTATCTGTTATTAATAAAAAATAATTATTTCCTGATCACAGGCCTGTACCTTCTATTAGCCACGGTATTATTTTTCAGTATGTATAGCAATATTAGACCTGAAAAATTGGAATTAAAGCTATTTTCTAATGCAGAAAAAACAATCGTTTCACCTGCATTAATTCCAGACGTTCATATAACTGAACAAAAAAGAGCTGCTGCAATCGAGGAAGTGAAAGATGTTTACTCTTTGAAAAAGAAATATGCTCAAAATCAGATCGATATTATTGATGCAATATTCAAGGCGATAACTGAGGTCGAGCTAGACATTCTTGCAAGACCCGTTGAAATGGAATCTAGTGAGGATGATTCTGAGGGGGTTCCTGCTCTTTCAAGAGAAGAAATGTTAGCCAAAGTACCATTAGATGAAAAAATTTCGATGTTAAATCAAACATTACCAGACGAAGTTAGAATACATAAAGAGTTATCAAGAGATTCTTTAGCAGCTTTGATTTTGACAACTCCAGAGAAAAGGGTAGTGGCAAGAGACAATGCCGTTACAGCTGTTAATACAATCATGTCTGAACGTATTGAGATACATGATATAGATGAGGCACGTGAAAAAGTCAATACCGAACTCAGATATGTAAATGTAAATACTGAAATGAAAAAAGCGATAGTACAGCTGTGTAAGTTTGCGATTATCCCTAACGTTGTTTTTGATAAGGAAGCTACAGATGCAGAGCGAAAAGCCGCGATGGATTCTGTTAAACCAGAGTACATCCTACAAGGGCAAATTCTAGTAAGAGAAGGTGAATTAATTAATGAAGAAGTTTCTCGCCAGCTTGGATTAGCGGGGTTTCTAGATAACGAAGACTCTAGTCTTCCTTTTATAGGATTGGTATTAATTATATTATTGATAATTAGTTCTGTTTATTTCTACTTTAGAGATATTGGACAAAATGAAGTCAAAAATATAACTATTTTTACAATCATTTGCTCAATTACGATAATTATAATGAAAATAATTAGTCTCTTCCAAGAAATAAATTACTCAGAAATTGGTTATGTTGTACCAGTAGCAATGGGCGTTATCCTCATTAAATTACTAATTAATGAACGAATTGCCATGCTAGCTAGTATTATATTTGCAATTTGCGGAAGTATTATTTTAAATGGTGGTATTTCGAATATATTCAATTTCTCAATTGGAATATATATTTTAGTCAGTTGTATAGCCGCTATATTATTTCTTGGGAATCATAATCAAAGAACGAAAATTCTTCAAGCTGGATTATTTGTAGGAATCATAAATTTTGTATTGATTTCAGCACTAGTTATGTTGAAAAACGGACATATTGTAAGTTTTGAGTCCACTCCATACTTTATTATGGCTATTTTATCTGGAATTGTATCGGCTGTACTAGCTATTGGATTATTGCCTTTTTTTGAAGGAGGATTTGGGATCCTTTCTACTATGAGACTCATTGAATTATCCAATCCAAACCATCCCCTGCTCAGGAAGATTCTAACAGAGACCCCAGGAACCTATCATCATAGTGTAATGGTTGCGAATCTTTCGGAAGCTGCTTGTGAGGCAATAGGGGCAAATGGACTTTTAGCAAGAGTGGGATCATATTATCACGATATTGGAAAAACAAAAAGACCACAATTCTTTATTGAGAACCAAATGAATCAGGAAAATCCACACGATAAACTATCACCTCAACTTAGCAAAACGGTTATTATAGCTCATGGTGTAGACGGGGCTGAAATGCTTCGGAAAAATAAAATGCCAAGAGAAATTGTAGATATAGCAGAACAACACCATGGGACTACACTTTTAAATTATTTTTATCACAAAGCATGTCAGGATAGTGAAATTGAAATTCAAGAGAATGACTACAGATATCCAGGGCCAAAAGCTCAAACTAAAGAAATTGCGATTATTGGGATAGCAGATAGTGTGGAAGCTGCAGTCAGGTCAATGAAGCAACCATCACCTCAAAAAATTGAATCAATCATTAGGAACATCATTAATGCGCGTTTGCAGGATGGGCAACTTGATGAATGTGATATAACTATGAAGGAACTTGATACTATAGCAAAATCATTTTGTGAAACAATGAAAGGGATTTTTCATTCAAGAATTGAATATCCAGAAGTAACTAAACAGAAGGTGAAAGAGGCATGAAATTAATTATTGATTTTATAGATGAAACTGAATCTTTGCAACCAAGAGAGTTAGAACAAATTGAAAATTTACTTCAGTTTGCTGCAGATGCACAAGAAGTTAATGATGGTACTGAACTTGCAGTGACCTTTGTTGATAATGAACGAATAAAAGAGATAAATAGAGAATTTCGTGATAAGGACCAAGCGACTGATGTAATCTCTTTTGCAATGGAAGAAATGGGTGAGGGAGAAATAAGAATTGTAGGAGAAAATATACCTGTCCACCTTGGGGATATAATTATTTCTCTGCAGAAAGCAACCGAACAGTCTGAGGAATATGGTCACACTTTCATTAGAGAATTAGGATTTCTCAGTGTTCATGGATTTTTACATCTTTTAGGGTATGATCATATGAACGAAGAGGATGAGAAGAAGATGTTTTCATTACAAACAAAAATACTAAATGAATTTGGATTAATAAGATAATGAAATGTAATTTGATGCGATTATTTCGAAGTTTTGGCTATGCTTGGGAAGGACTGGTTCACGCATATAAGGCAGAGCGAAACATTAGGATTCATATTTTTATTGCATTATTTGTGGGTTTCCTAGCATTTTTATTAGAGGTTTCTTCATCTGAATGGTTAATAATTATGATTCTTATTGGTGGAGTAATCTCATTAGAGCTTATAAATACTGCAATTGAACGGACAATTGATCTCATTACAAATAAGGAATTTCACCCATTAGCTAAGCAGGCGAAAGATATATCTGCAGCCGCAGTATTTATTTTTTCCTTAATATCAGGTATGATTGGGCTCCTCATATTTTCAAAAAAAATAATCAGATTAATTATTTAAATTTTCTAAAAACTTAAGGTGAAATTTTCAAGAAATTAAGGTAAAATTAAGATAGTCGCAATTGGCTAGTAAGAAGGGAAGAAATAAACTTGAAGAACGAGGAATTAATCTTAGAATCAAAAAAAGCAAGAGATTTAGCTTATGCACCTTATTCGAAATTTAAAGTTGGTGCAGCTCTATTAACAAAAGATGGGAAAGTGTATAAAGGTTGTAATATTGAAAATGCAGCATATAGCATGACAAATTGCGCTGAACGTACGGCGTTATTTAAAGCAATCTCAGAGGGTGATAAAGAATTCGTAGCTATAGCAGTTGTAGCCGATACAGAAAGACCAGTACCGCCTTGTGGAGCCTGCAGACAAGTTATTTCTGAGCTTTGCCCCGGTGATATGAAAGTTATACTAACTAATCTAAACGGTATAGTTCAAGAGCTAACAGTTTCTGAGCTACTACCAGGTGCATTTACAGCGGAGGATCTATCATAATGATTAAAGAAAATTATAAGTCGGGTTTCGTATCAATTATTGGACGTCCAAATGTAGGTAAGTCGACCTTCCTTAACAAAGTTATTGGACAAAAAATTGCTATTATGAGTGACAAAGCGCAAACAACTCGGAATAAGATTCAGGGAGTGTTTACTGAGGAAAATTCCCAAATTATTTTTATTGATACTCCAGGTATTCATAAACCCAAGCATAAACTTGGAGACTTTATGATGAAAATTGCTCAAAGTACTTTAAAGGAAGTAGATATTGTCTTATTTATGGTAAATGTCGAAGAAGGATTTGGACGGGGTGACGAATTTATCATCGAAAAATTAAAAGAGACAAATCAGCCTGTTTTTTTAATTCTTAATAAAATCGATCAAGTCCATCCAGAGAAACTTCTTTCTGTCATAGACCAATATAAAGAACTATATCAATTTGCAGAGATTGTACCTATTTCAGCACTTCAAGGGAATAATATAGAAACATTACTTCAACAAATTAAGAATTATTTACCGTTTGGACCTCAATACTATCCAGAGAATCAGGTAACTGATCATCCGGAACGATTTATTGTTACTGAATTAATCCGAGAAAAGGTATTACATTTAACTAGAGAAGAAATTCCGCACTCTATAGCTGTCGTTATGGATTCCATGGAAAAAAAAGAAGGAAAAGAAACAGTCCATATCAGTGCAACTATAATAGTCGAGAGATCTTCTCAAAAAGGCATCGTAATTGGTAAACAGGGCTCCATGCTAAAAGAAGTAGGGCAAAGAGCGAGGCTTGATATTGAAGCATTACTTGGCTCTAAAGTGTTTTTAGAGCTATGGGTTAAGGTGCAAAAGGACTGGAGAAACAAAGCCTCAAATCTCCGTGATTTCGGATTTAGTGATAATGAATACTAACCATAATTAACAATATTTTTCTCACATGAAATATGGAATTATAGGTCAATATAAGTGCTAAGGAAATGGATATGCTAGTTAATAACAGAAAGGTGGGGTTCTTATGCTACATTTTACCTGGAAAGTATTTAGTGAGACAGGTAACATAGACACGTACCTTCTTTTTAAAGAGCTTGAAAAGGAGCATGAAACAAGAACCGAAGATTTTGATGAGGAGCTAGCACAAATAGATACATCCATTTCTTAAAGCTTTATTGGCGCTCCTTTGGAAGGTGACAGTTTGCTTCAAAAAGTTGAAGGAATTATTATTAGAACGAATGATTATGGCGAGACCAATAAAATTATTACAGTCTTTACAAGAGAGTATGGAAAAATAGGATTAATGGCACGAGGTGCAAAAAAACCAAGTAGTCGTTTAGCATCTGTATCACAGATTTTCACATATGGTTCTTTTCTTATTCAAACAAGTTCTGGACTAGGTACTTTACAGCAGGGTGAAAGTCTAAGTAGCATGAAGCACCTTAAGTCAGATATTATTGCTATGGCGTATGCCTCTTATATAGTGGAACTGACAGATAAGGCTTTAGAAGATAGAAAAGCTAACCCTGTCTTATTTGAACTCTTTCATCAAGTTTTACACTTAATGAATGAAGGAATGGATATAGAAGTCTTAACGATGATTTATGAGTTAAAAATGTTACAAGTAATTGGATTATACCCTCACTTAAGCAGCTGTGTGAGCTGTTTTAGAACGGAAGGTAGATTCACCTTTTCCATTAGAGAAGGCGGTTTTTTGTGTCATCTTTGTTTGAAGAAAGACCCGTTGAGTATTCAAATCACACCTGCTACTTTTAGGCTTTTGAGATTGTTCTATTCTTTTGATTTATCTAGGCTAGGTACAATTTCAGTCAAACCAGACACAAAGCTAGAACTTAAAACAGTCATCACGAGATTTTATGATGAATACTCTGGTCTATTATTAAAATCAAAAAGATTTCTAAATCAATTGGAAAAATTGCAGGGACCCAATTAACTATTTTTTATAACTGAATCTTTTAAGAACAAGGCTGTGTTAAACTTTGTTGTTGATTTCAGCTGCAGGATGTTCGCTTTTCGCGGGGCGGGCGGTGAGTCAACTCGGCACTTGCGTCTTCGTTGTATCACCTGTCCTGCTGCTCCCGCAGGACTTTGAATAGGCTTCCATGAGTTCTCACCGCACGAAGGAAATGTGGGAGTATTTTCGAGGAGTCTCATACGTTCCACTTCAATCAACTTCGTTTAAAAAATCAACATTGAGCTTTAACAGAGCCAGAACAAAGTTGTTTTCTTAAAAAAATAAATTGATGTCGGCTCGGCGGTTTTGACTTTTTTATAAAAAAACGGACTTTGGTTTCCCTTCGGGCTTGAGTGGGTGAGTATACACCCTTTCCCGGAAAACGAAAGTCCTATAAGCGGAGTTGAACAAAGCAGTTAACAGATTCAAACTGTGATAAGGACTTAATATAAAAACTCTCGGTTTTGTTGATAAATCCGAGGGTTTTTTATCTATTTATTTCTTTCAAGTAGCCAAGCTCTGACTTATTATAATATAATAATAATAAATTAGTATAACACAATTAAATGATTTGATTGTCTTAAGTAAAGGTGGTGGTAGCAATAGAACTAAATAAGAGGCAAGAATTTATTCTTCAAATTGTAAAGGACAATGGACCCATTACGGGTGAAAACATTGCGAATCGATTAAATCTGACAAGAGCGACATTAAGACCAGATTTAGCTATTTTAACAATGGCAGGTTATTTAGATGCTAGGCCAAGAGTGGGTTATTTTTATACAGGGAAAACAGGTGCACAATTACTTACGGAGAAAATGAAGAAGATCCAAGTTCAACAGTACCAATCAATTCCTGTTGTAGTGGATGAAAATGTGTCTGTTTATGACGCAATTTGTACGATGTTTTTAGAAGATGTAGGTACAATTTTTGTGGTCAATAATAAAACTATATTAGTTGGTGTTTTATCAAGGAAGGACTTATTAAGGGCAAGCCTTGGAAAGCAAGAACTTTCAAGTATCCCTGTGAATATTATTATGACAAGAATGCCAAATATTACAGTCTGTAAACGTGAAGACCTATTAATAGATGTCGCTGTAAAGTTAATTGAAAAGCAGATTGATGCCGTTCCAATAATTAAAGAAACTGAAAAGGGTTTAGAGGTTGTTGGTAGACTTACAAAAACAAATATGACCAAGGTCTTAGTTGATTTAGGTAATGATGAGGTTCTGTAAAACGATGTGTAGGAACTGTTAATATTGGTACACTACAATGTTGAATAATTTAGAATGGGGGGCTGAAATGAGTAAGCAGACAGTATATGTAGTATCAGACTCAATAGGGGAAACTGCCGAATTAGTTGTTAAAGCAGCAATCAGTCAGTTTAATACGACTAGCAATGAGATAAGACGTGTCCCTTTTATTGAAGATAAGGCGACTCTTAAAGAAGTAATTCATTCGGCGAAAATAAACAATGGGATAATTGTCTTCACACTAGTTATACCAGAAATGCGAAATTTCTTACTTGAAGAGGCTAAAAGACAACAAGTCGAAGCGGTCGATATCATTGGACCATTAATAGATAAACTTCAGATAGCTACTGGACTTCAACCCCTTTGTGAGCCAGGAAATGTTCGTAAGTTAGATG
The DNA here is from genome assembly GCA_041611945.1 of Bacillus sp. (in: firmicutes). Lineage (GTDB taxonomy): Bacteria > Bacillota > Bacilli > Bacillales > SA4 > Bacillus_BS. The sequence continues at coordinate 17,510 of JBFILZ010000026.1, read as the reverse complement.
AAGATTATTTTAAAAAGGTGGAAGCAATTGAGTTTGCTGTTAAATACGATGATGGTAGAGATCCTAGGGGCATATTACGTGCAGATATTGTTCTAGTAGGGGTCTCTAGAACCTCAAAAACACCATTGTCTCAGTATTTAGCGCATAAAAGACTTAAGGTCGCTAATGTTCCAATTGTTCCAGAGGTAGACCCTCCAGAGGAATTATTCAAAGTTCAACCTAACCGTTGTTTCGGTTTGAAGATAAGTCCGGATAAATTAAATGATATCAGAAAAGAAAGATTGAAAGCTCTTGGACTAAACGATGAAGCAAGTTATGCGAATATTGAAAGGATTAAAGCGGAACTAGAATTCTTTGAGAAGATTACAACTAGACTCGGCTGTAGAGTAATCGACGTCTCTAACAAGGCAGTTGAAGAAACAGCCAATGTTATTCAAAATATTTATCAGGCTAATCAAAACTAAACATACAATTTTAAAACTTCTGAAAGTGAATGCCTGTTACGTTTTAGCACTTTAAAACGTAGCAGGCATTCATAGTAAACAACTATATTGATCCAGTCTTTTAATTAATTCTTTGAAAATTTCTATCTTTAGTGAGAATGACCAAGGGAAGTAAGTAGGATAAATAAAAAACACGGGCATATAAAAAACGGCTCTAGTCTAAAAAAACGACCTCACATCATTTTTTTTCAATATACTCGTTATATTTTTTGGACATGATAATTAAAAAGTGTAAATTTATTCTTCTTTCATTATTGTTACCTGCCATTTATGATATGGATAAACAATTAGGGCTAAAAAAAGCATTAATAAAAAAATTCCTAAATTCCCCATATTTTTCAACTCATATACACCAAAAAATGTTAATATATTTAAGCCAATAAAAGAATACATTGCATCCATTATTACATTAGTAAAGAAGTAGACCCAAAATCCTTTATCAAACGTATAGTAGATAATCCATATAGTACCAACCGGAAAAATTCCATATACCAATGGTACACTCGTGATGCTTCCCCATGGTGTAATCGTTTCCTCTATAATCCACCACTTATATACATAACCTATTTCAAATATTATTGTGACTAAAAGGGCAGAAAAGATGGAGACGGGCATTAATTTCTTTAAAACATGCTTTTTTATAAAAAACAGTGAAAGCCACGGCAAAATGAACATCATCCATAATAAATATACCAAAATGTTTGCTCCTTTATTAAATTTTTCATTTTTACAATTGAAATTAATCTCTGTTAGTATAACGATACTAGTTGGTTATTATGCGATTTTTACCAAATGAACAATACTTTGTATACTGAAAAAATCCATTTTTAAAAAGTATTCTGAAATGGAAAGTCCTCTTTGCGGAAAATAGCATGTGAAAATACTGTAAAAGGATATAAAATAAATCGAATATGTAAGGACAAGCTAATATATTATTCAACATTTGAAACATAGTATAATCCTGAAAAAATCTTTAATACATTTTTATAGCATAATTTCCCTTATTGTAATATAATTAAAAATTGTTGATAAAAAAAAGAAGAATTTAGGTTTAGACTTTACTAATTACGAATAAACTAACTGTAGAGCATTTGTCAAGTGGTAAATGCATTTTTTTTAGTTAATTAGAAGAATATAACTTTAGTAGGAATATACTAACATTTACTATTAAAATTCATCTTTTGTTTTATGGAATTCAATTAATTATTTAGTGAAACGTTTGTTGGATAAAATTTTAGAAAAGCTAAAACATGAATTTGTTAGAAGGATTCTTTTGGAGGGATGTAGAATAGAGAATTATGACGAAAAATATCATAAGGATTTTTGTTGATGCAGATGCTTGTCCAGTAAAAAATGAAATCTTACATATCGCAAGTTTGCATAAAGTTGATGTGACCTTTATTGCATCATATTCCCATGTCTTAACAAACGAAATGGCTGGTACTTGGGTATATGTTGACTCTAACAAAGAAGAAGTTGACATGTACATTATGAATCACTCGAAAAGACGGGATGTTGTGATTACTCAAGATATTGGTCTAGCAAGCCTATTACTAGCTAAGGAGATCATCGTTATTTCTCCTAGAGGAAGGCAATTTTTTGAAGAAACAATTGGCTTAGCTCTAAATATGAGATACCTATCTGCAAAAGAACGGAGAAAAGGACATCATTCTAAGGGACCAAGCCCATTCTCAAATGAGGATCGAAAAAACTTTTCGATGGCATTTGAAAATATTTTGTCGAATCTTGAAGGAGATACGAAATAAATACCGAAATAATAACGATGGAGTTGTATTAGTGTGAATCGAATTTCTGAAGATATAATCGAAAAGATTCGAAATACAATAGACATTGTAGACGTTGTTAGTGAATATGTTCAATTGAAGAAACAAGGTAAAAATCATTTTGGATTATGTCCGTTCCATGGTGAAAATTCGCCATCATTTTCTGTTTCAACAGACAAACAAATATATCACTGCTTCGGTTGTGGAGCGGGGGGAAATGTTTTCTCTTTTTTAATGGAAATTGAAGGGATTTCCTTTTTGGAAGCTATTAAGCAGGCTGCTAACAAAACTAATGTTGACCTTCCAGAATCATTTGATCAACCTTCAACATCTAAACAATCAACGCAAGAGTTGAAAATGATTGAAGCTCACGAACTCTTGAAGAAATTTTACCATCATTTATTGGTAAATACAAAGGAAGGCGGGCAGCCTCTTCAATATCTTAATAACCGTGGACTCACAAAAGAAATCATAGACACCTTTGGGATAGGATACTCCCCTTCTTCATGGGATTTTGCAACAAAGTTCCTACAAAAAAGAGGTTTTTCTCTAGATTTATTAGAGAGTGCTGGAATCTCAATTAGAAATTCAGAAGGTCGTTATTATGATCGATTTCGTAATAGAATAATGTTTCCAATTTGGAATTTGCAAGGGCAAGTAATCGCATTTAGTGGCAGAATTTTAGAATCTGGTGAACCTAAATATTTAAATAGCCCAGAAACAGAAATTTTCCAAAAAAGTAAGACCTTGTATGGATTTCATTTGGCGAGATCCCATATCCGTAAGAAACAACAAGCTATTCTTCTTGAGGGATTTGTGGATGCAATTTCATTACACAGTGCGGGGTTATCGAATGTAATTGCAACTATGGGGACTGCATTAACTGATGAACAAATCAGGATAATCAGAAGAAATGTTGAACAAGTAACTGTTTGTTATGATTCTGATAAGGCTGGAATTGAAGCAGCATATCGTGCATCTTCATTGTTGAAGGCTGCTGGGTGCGAAGTACGTGTAGCTTTAATGCCAGATGGTCTTGATCCTGATGACTACATTCGAAAATTTGGAGAATCTAAGTTTAGAACGGATGTAATAGGGGCAAGTTTAACGGTGATGGCTTTTAAACTACAGTACTTTAGAAGGGGTAAGGATTTACGGGATGAAGCAGAACGTATTTCCTATATTGATGAAATTCTAAAAGAAATAGCTCAACTTGAAAAACCAGTTGAGCGTGATCATTACCTAAGGTCACTAGCTGAGGAGTTCTCAATTTCACTGGAAGCATTAAAGGCACAACAACTTCAGCTTATTAAGCAATTTAAAAAGAGGGATAACAAGCCTCCATCAAGAAATACTATAGCTAATAGGCCCATTGTTCCAAAAAAGATGTTACCTGCATTTCACAACGCAGAACGATTATTATTAGCGTATATGTTAAAGGATAGAGATATAGCTTACAAAGTACAAAATGCACTAGTGGATCTTTTCAATATAGAAGAGCATAGTGCAATCGCTGCCTATCTATATGCATTCTTTGAAGAAGGCAATTTACCAAATGTAAATGCTTTTCTAAGTAGGATTGAGGAATTGGAACTACAACGTGTGATTTCTGAAATTTCTATGTTAAATATTAATGAAGAAATGGCTCCTCAAGAATTGTCAGATTACGTTAAACAAGTATTAGATTATCCAAAAGTGTTGGCAATAAAGGAAAAAGAAGCCGAAAGGCGAGATGCTGAGCGTAAACAAGATGTTAAGAGAGCTGCTCAAATTGGAATGGAAATCATCCAAATGAAAAGAGATCTCAAATAATATTTATGATTGAATACCTCGCAATATTTTGGAAGGAGGGGATCTTATATGGCTGAAAAACCAGCTCACTCTAAAGAACTAGTAACCGATACTGAAGAATTAACGCTTGACCAAGTGAAAGAACAACTCTTAGAAATAGGGAAAAAGCGTGGAGTAATTACTTATGAGGAAATCGCCGAAAAAATGTCAGGATTTGAAATTGAATCAGACCAAATGGATGAATATTACGAACACCTTGGTGAACAAGGTGTAGAAATTGTTGGTGATGGTGAAGAACAAGATCCTAATGTTCAGCAATTGGCTAAGGATGAAGAATTTGATTTAAACGATCTTAGTGTCCCTCCGGGAGTAAAGATAAACGACCCTGTCAGAATGTATCTAAAAGAAATTGGTCGTGTCGATCTTTTGTCTGCCGAAAATGAAATTGAATTAGCAAAACGAATAGAAAAAGGTGACGAAGAAGCCAAGCGTCGTTTGGCAGAAGCTAACTTACGTCTTGTCGTAAGTATTGCTAAGCGTTACGTTGGGCGGGGTATGCTTTTCTTAGACCTCATTCAAGAGGGAAATATGGGTTTAATAAAAGCAGTAGAGAAGTTTGACTATGAAAAAGGATATAAATTTAGTACGTATGCAACATGGTGGATTAGGCAAGCAATTACAAGAGCTATAGCTGACCAAGCGAGAACTATCCGTATTCCTGTTCATATGGTAGAGACCATTAATAAACTTATTCGTGTTCAACGACAACTCCTTCAAGATCTTGGCCGAGAACCTTCACCTGAAGAAATCGCGGAAGATATGGATTTAACTCCTGATAAAGTTAGGGAGATTTTAAAGATTGCTCAAGAACCAGTTTCTTTAGAAACACCAATAGGGGAAGAGGACGATTCGCATCTTGGTGATTTTATAGAAGATCAGGACGCCACATCACCTTCAGAACATGCAGCCTATGAGTTACTTAAGGAACAACTTGAAGATGTATTAGATACTCTTACAGACCGTGAAGAGAATGTATTACGTCTACGCTTTGGTCTTGATGATGGTAGAACTAGAACTTTAGAAGAAGTCGGAAAGGTATTTGGTGTCACTCGTGAACGAATCCGTCAAATAGAAGCTAAGGCTCTAAGAAAGCTACGTCATCCAAGCAGAAGCAAACGACTTAAAGATTTTCTAGAATAAATAAAAAAAATGTTTACATGCAGTAGTTTACTTCTTAAAATTGAAGTAGACTATTTTTTTTTGGGATGCGGGTGTATTTAGATGAATCAGCAACGTAAAGAAACAATTTTGAAAGAAATAGATTATTGGAAAAAAAATCGTTTACTTCCAGAACAATACTGTAATTATTTATTGACGTTATACTCAGAAGGAAAACATGAGACAAAAGAAACAAGTCATAGAAAGGTATATCAAGTGTTTTTCCCAGTTTTTATTCTTTTTTTATTACCTGTTATCTTCCTTGTCACTTATTTTACTGAAATCTCCTTTGGTTTGCAAATGACCTTAAATTTCAGTTTAGTTATTGTTATGATAGCGATATCTGTTTTTTATAAAAAGAAAAACCAGATATATCAAATCTTTTATCTGGTTTTTGGTCTTTTACTTTTTCTCATTGTATCAATAGAATTTATAGAAAATATATTTATTAATTCAGCTAATGTGATTCGGTTTACCGTCTTAATACATTGTTTTTTATGGTTCATTTTCGGGAAAATTTTTAATTTGAAAGTTTTAAAAATCTTAGGTATAGTAAGCGTTCTATTGTTTTCTGGGTTTAGTGCATTTCAATACTTTTTGTAGGTAGTCAAAATATTATAGCTACCCTGAAAATAAGGGGATTTTCGTTCCAGAACACTCGCTTTCCGTGGGGCGGGCGGTGAGCCCCTCGGCGATAGCGCATTCAGGTCTCACCTGTCCCGCTAGTCCCACAGGATAGGCTTCCATGAATTCTCACCGCACGAAGGAAATGCGGGAGTATTTTCGAGGAGTCTCGCGTTCTTCCACTTCGATCACTGCTAAAGAAATATATTACTTATTTTCATACCTCATGGTGCAAAATTGTTTTGCATGAAGGTCTCTGTTAAACGTGGTTCACTATTTCTGCTGAAGGATGTTCGTTTACCCTGTGTTTTAACTGTTCCTGTGAAAATGCAGGAGGACAGCACCTTGCGACCAATCAACTTCCTTGGCTTCGATAAATAAGGCTTTTCAATTCAGGTTCTTTTTTTTGAATCATTACAAATGTTGTGAAAATTCATTAACTTCCTTATAATAGTAATGTAAACGCATACATACATAACTGGGAGGGGAAATAAATGAATTTTGATTTAACATCAGAGCAACAGCTGTTGCAAAAGATGATCAGAGAATTTGCAGATGAAGAAGTTGCACCTGGAGCCGAGAAGAGAGATAAAGAGAAGCGCTTCCCAAAAGAAATTTTTGATAATCTCGGGAAATTAGGAGTAATGGGGTTACCATTCGCTGAAGAATATGGTGGGGCAGGTGCTGATTCTATTAGCTTTGCAATTGTAGTTGAAGAACTTAGCCGTGCCTGTGGTTCAACAGGGATTACATATTCTGCGCATATATCACTTGGTGGTGCTCCTATAGCAATGTTTGGTACAGAGGAGCAAAAGGAGAAGTACATGCCTGATATTTGTTCAGGTGAGTCTCTCGGAGCTTTTGGTCTAACCGAGCCAAATGCAGGATCAGATGCTGGTGGAACACAAACCGTGGCTGTTGAAGATGGTGCCGATTATCTTATTAATGGAAACAAATGTTATATCACAAATGCTAGTTACGCAAAGTATCTTGCACTTACAGCTATTACAGGAAAAGAAGGAAACAAGAAAGAAATAAGTGCAATTATCGTACCTACTGATGCTCCTGGTTTTAGTGTGATTGATAAGTATGAAAAGATGGGACTTCACTCATCAAACACCACTGAATTAGTTATGGAAGATGTTCGAGTTTCTCAAGAGAATCTGTTAGGTAAGCGTGGAGATGGCTTCAAGCAATTTTTAATAACTTTAGATGGTGGAAGAATTGGAATTGGAGCGATGGCAGTAGGCATTGCCCAAGCTGCCTATGAGAAGGCATTAGCGTATGCTAAGGAACGAAGGCAATTTGGTTCACCACTTTCACAATTTCAAGTTATTCAATTCAAATTGGCAGATATGGCAATGAAAATTGAATTAGCAAGAAATATGGTGTATAAGGCTGCTTGGTTAAAAGACCAGGGAAGACAGTTCTCCAAAGAAGCATCCATTTGCAAATTGTATGCTTCAGAAATATGTATGGAAGTCACAAGTCAAGCCGTGCAGATTCATGGGGGGAATGGATATATGCGTGATTATCATGTAGAAAGATTTATGAGAGACGCTAAATTACTTGAAATCGGTGAAGGTACTTCAGAGATTCAAAGAATTGTCATAGCTCGAGAGATTGGTTGTTAGGAACTAAGTGTTAGTTATCTAAAAAAAGTGTATCCTGAATAGATTTTCAGACAAAAAAACTTCATCTCAAAAAATGGAGTTTTTTTGTCTATTTAGTGAATTTAATCTATAGTTATACATTAGGTCTTTTACTTCTTATTAATTTCAAGTAAAATAGAGTTTGTTTGTATAAAATAAGAGAAACGATTAAAAATCCAAAAGGATCTACTTGATATTACTATCGAACAAATCCGGATATAAATATTTTAATTGGATTTTGTTCGAGTATCATTCAAGTGTATTGTTTAATTACATAAGGAGGAAAAGCGCATGAATCGTAATCCATTAATACCATTTGCACTAATTGCATTTCTAGGCATTGGTCTAATGTTTCTTCTTTCATTTGTTGGACTTGATAACATGAATGAAATGGCTAATGAAGGAGAACATGGCGGAGAAACAGCAGAAGCAGCTACACCAGAAGAATTGTATGCAGCAAGCTGTTTAGGTTGTCATGGTGACCAATTGCAAGGTGTTGTTGGTCCAGCACTAACACACATTGGAAAAGACTATGATGCAGAAGCAATTAAAAGTGTTATCTTAAATGGACAAGGCACTATGCCTCCTCAGGGGCAATTAAGTGCAGAGCAAGCTTCTGCACTAGCAGAATGGTTAGCTGAGAAGAAATAATAAGGGTAGGGGTCTTTGCATATGCAAAGACTCTTTTACTTAATTCGCGGCTTAATATTCGATTTTATGTCCGAACTAGAAGTTGAAACTAGCTATTTATTTTATTAAAATGATGTTAAAGAACATGAAAGACACGAAAGTGGTGGAATAGATGAATGAAACAAAGCTATCCAAACGTTTGGAATTGGTAGCAAAAGCAATTCCAAAAGGAGTAAGGCTGGCTGACATAGGTTCAGATCATGCCTACCTTCCAATTTATTGTGTTCTAAATAACTTGATAACCTCAGCGATTGCAGGTGAAGTCGTGGAAGGTCCTTATCAAACAGCTAAAAATCAAGTTAGTCGACTTGGCTTGGATTCAACAATAATGGTTAGAAAAGGAAATGGATTAGATGTAATCCAACCAGGCGAAGTGGATACAATAACAATTTGTGGTATGGGTGGTTCACTAATAACTTGCATACTTGAAGAAGGTAAAGAGAAATTAGATGGTATATCGAGATTGATCCTTCAACCGAACTTATCAGCTGTTTCAATTAGAAAGTGGCTATTGCAAAATGGTTGGTGTATTGTTCAAGAACTCATTTTAGAGGAAGACAACAAAATTTATGAGATTATTGTTGCTGACAAAGGAAACCCAATGTTACCTTATGATGAAAAACATATCAATAAAGAGCTATTGGTTGGTCCTATTCTAGCAAATAAAAGAGAAGCTGCATTTCTTAAAAAATGGAAACAAGAAAAGCAAAATTGGGAAAGAATACTGCTCCAATTGGAGGAAGCTAATGATTCTGAGGAAGTCCAATTTAAGAAGGCTGAGTTAATGACCCAGATTAAGTATGTTGAGGAGGCTCTTGAATAAAGTGACAAAAGTCCCGAACGGATTTCAAATCATAGAAATTTTCGAGAAATTTGCACCGATGACATTAGCATTTGATGACGATAAATTCGGATTGCAAATTGGTACATTAAATAAACCTATACATAATATGATGATTACGTTAGATGTATTAGAGAATGTGGTAGATGAGGCAGTTGAAAAAAACATTGATTTGATTCTTTCTCATCATCCTCCTATCTTTCGCCCAATTAAACATATTAGAACGGATACGGTTTCAGGTAGAATCATTGAAAAGTGCATAAAACATAATATATCTGTTTATTCTGCTCACTCAAACCTTGATATAACAACTGGAGGAGTTAATGATTTACTTGCTCAAGCACTACAGTTAAACGATGTAACCTACCTGTCAAAAACTCACTCAGAAATACTAAAAAAACTTGTCGTATTTGTCCCGAACACTGACGTGCAAAAGGTTAAGGCTGCCTTGGACAATGCAGGAGCTGGTCATATCGGAAACTATAGCCATTGTTCTTTTGAAAGTAATGGAGTTGGCAGTTTTAAGCCAAATGATGGATCTGATCCTTATATTGGTAAAATCGGAATGATAGAAAGGGTAGAAGAGACAAAAATCGAAACGATATTCCCAGAGAATCTTCAGCGTAAAATTATCCGTGAAATGCTCCTAGCACATCCATATGAAGAAGTTGCATACGATATATATCCCATTGAGAATAAGGGGAAGGAAATGGGACTTGGCAGGGTAGGAATATTAAAGGATGAAATGACTCTAGAGCAATTTGGTGAATACATTAAAGAAATGTTAAATGTGGAAGGTATCAGAATTGTAGGAGATTTAAAGAAAACGATAAAAAAGGTTGCCGTATTAGGTGGAGATGGAAATAAATACATTCGACATGCTCATTTCTCAGGTGCAGATGTATTCGTAAGTGGAGATATCTATTATCATGATGCTCATGAAGCAATGAGTTTAGGAATTAGTATCGTAGACCCTGGTCATCATATAGAAAAAGTAATGATGCTTGGAGTGTCATCTGTTTTAAAACAGGAGGCATTACTAAAAAAGTTCGAAGTGAATATACTTACATCAGAAACAAATACAAATCCTTTTACATTTAGATAGATAAAAAATAAAATAGCATCCATTGGATGCTATTTTATTTTAACTTTAGGTAAGATCTTATTTAAGGGAACTGAGGGAATCGTTTCCCATGTATCTTTTTCTTCGGGATTAAATTTTTCTAGGAAGGCAATGACTTCCTTTGTAATAGGTGTAGGAGTTGAAGCACCCGCTGTAACGGCTACTTTATTGACTCCTATTAGCCACTCGAGTTTTAGTTCGGAAATGTCTGATATTCGATACGCCTTGGTGTTAGCAATTTGTTCAGATACTTGTGCAAGGCGGTTTGAATTATTACTAAGAGGATCACCAACTACAATCGTTAAGTCGGCTTCTTTGGCTTGTTCGGCTACAGCTTCTTGTCTAACTTGAGTTGCCATACAAATTTCTCTATGAACCTCTGTATGAGGGTATTTTTCTTGAACTTTTTCCATAATATCTTGAACATCCCATTGGCTCATCGTAGTTTGGTTCGTTACAATGATTTTTTCGTTTTTAATATCAAGATCAATAACATCTTGTACATTCTCTACTAAATGAACAATCTCAGGAGCAATCCCAACAGCACCTTCTGGCTCAGGATGTCCCTTTTTACCAATATAAATAAATTCATAACCTAAATCCATTTTATTTCGTATTAAGTCGTGAGTTACAGTAACATCTGGGCAAGTAGCATCTAATGTGGTAAGCCCTTTTTCTTGTGCAATCCTTCTTACCTCAGGAGATACACCATGTGCTGTGAAAATAATGGTCCCTTTATCAACCTGCTTTAATATTTCTATTCGATTAGGTCCATCCAATGTAATAATCCCTTCTTCTTCAAAGGCATCTGTTACATGCTTATTATGAACGATCATACCCAGTATATAAATTGGTCTAGGTAAATTTTTATCCAATGCTGCATTTCTAGCAATAACCATTGCATCAACCACACCATAGCAATAACCTCTTGGAGCTATTTTTAATACTTCCATTTTGCGTCCCCCTCGGTCACTAGTACTTATCTATAAAAGGATCTAGTTATTTATTTTGATACTTAATTACTTCTAGTCCTTATTATATCTTATGATTCCAAGTGTGACAAAGAAGAAGATTGTATTAAATATATAGTTTCGGAATTGATTTTCTGTTAAGACCTTGAATAGTTTCCTTTGCTTCATCTTTAATCTTTTTTTTATTATCGTATTTAGGAAGATCTTTTTCATCCGTCTTTTCTGGTTTCGAACTCGTATTCGTGTCATCATCACTAGAATTGATTTCCCTATATAAATTAATTAATGCAGGAATGTTTTTAACCATAGGTCCATATTGCTGAATCATAGGAGCGTATTTATTGGCTATATTTACCGCATTTTGAATATTGTTTAACATGCCACTTGCTGAGCTGGGATTTGTTAATAAATTTGATAAAAACCCTCCAGGACTTTGAAAAGCATTGTTTGTAGCGCCTATGTTATTCGCTAGACCATTGTTTGAAAATATGTTAGAAAAAAATCCTCCGGGAACACGCCCTGGTGGATGAGCACCAAAACTGTTGCCTACACTTTGCTTCGAAAAGAGCTTAGACAATATCCCGCCTGCACCTCTCCTAGGTGATTGATTTCTAGGAAAAGACTGAAAAGGTGGATGGCCACCCACACCCATATGATAGTATTGACCCATAGGTACTCTAGGATCTCTTGGAAACATGATAATCCCCCTTTCTAATGAAGTTGTCACTACATACAATATGCCAGATGTTATGGATATGTTTGAAAGAACTAGAACAAATGGGCAACATACATGGAAATCCTTCTTCTGTTAAACTATAATAAGATAATGCGAATAAAATAGTTCTACTATTTTCGCATAAATAATTTTGAGGTGAAAAAATGAAAACAACTTTATTTGAGCAATTCGGATTTAAGCAGTTTATTATAGATGCTTTATTACAATTGCATTTTTACAAACCAACAGAAATACAAGAGAGACTTATACCTTCTATCCAAAGAGGAGAGAGTGTTATTGGTCAATCTCAGACGGGTACCGGGAAGACGCATGCTTTCTTGTTACCTTTGCTTGACAAGATCGATCCAGAAAAAAAAGAAGTTCAATTAGTTATTACAGCACCTACCAGAGAACTAGCACAGCAGATTTATCAGGAAGTGCTAAAAATAACATCTTTAAATCCATCTCTTTCAGCAAAAAATTTCATAGGTGGAACAGATAAACAAAGGACTATTGACCGCTTGAAAACTCAACCGCAGATTGTTGTTGGAACACCAGGTCGAATTATGGATCTTATTAAAGAACAAGCTTTGCTCGTTTACACAGCTAATGCCATGGTAATCGATGAAGCTGATTTAATGCTTGATATGGGCTTTATTGAAGATGTAGATCAGATTTGTGCCAAGATGAAAGAAGAACTTCAAATGTTGGTATTCTCTGCTACTATCCCTGAAAAATTGAAACCATTTTTAAAGAAGTATATGGAAAATCCAAAGTATACACATGTAGAACCCAAACAGGTAACAGCGGCGAAAATTGAACATTATTTGATTCCTTCAAAACATCGCAGTAAATCTAAATTAGTAGTTGATGTTTGTAAATCAATTAATCCTTACTTAGCCATTATTTTTGCCAATACAAAGAAAATGGCAGATTCTATTTCAAGTACATTGAGTGAGAATGGAATCTCTGTAGGTATTCTTCATGGAGATTTGCCACCTAGAGAACGAAAAAAAATGATGAAGCAAATTAACGAAGCTGAATTCCAGTATGTCGTGGCTACGGATTTAGCATCGAGAGGCATAGACATTAAAGGGGTAAGTCATGTCATTAACTTTGAATTGCCAACAGATTTAGATTTTTACGTTCATCGAGTTGGACGAACAGCAAGAGCTGGTTTATCGGGGCTAGCTATCACAATATATGAACCATCAGATGAAGATGCTGTAAATAGACTTGAAAAGCTAGGGATTACATTCAAGAATATTGATATCAAAGGTGACGAATGGATTGAAATCGGACCTCGTGAAAAGAGAAAAGAACGTAAGAAGGAACTTTCAGATATCGATAAAAAGGCAAAGAGCTTTATTCAAAAACCAAATAAAGTAAAGCCTGGTTATAAAAAGAAACTACAGGGTGAAACTGAAAAGTTCAAAAGATCTTTAAAAAGAAAAGATGCAAAAAAACGTTAAATAAAACAAGAAAATTTAATATGAAAAAGGTTAAATCGGGAGGGGAATATTGTATGTTGAAGTTAGGCTCACATGTATCAATGAGTGGAAAAAAAATGCTTTTAGCTGCAAGTGAAGAAGCAGCATCTTATGGTGCCAATACATTCATGGTATATACAGGAGCTCCCCAAAATACACGTAGAAAAAAAATTGAAGACTTAAATATTGAAGCTGGTTTACTACACATGAAAGATCATGGAATTGTAGATATCGTTGTTCATGCTCCTTATATTATTAACATAGGGAACTCGCAAAATCCTGATACATTTGAATTGGGAACGCGATTCTTAAAATCAGAGATTGAACGGACGGAAGCAATTGGTGCTAGACAAATTGTGTTACATCCTGGGGCACATGTTGGGGCTGGAGTGGACGTAGGTATCTCCAAAATTATAGAAGGCCTAAATGAAGTTTTAGAGTCTAATCAAAAAGTACAAATTGCGTTAGAAACAATGGCTGGAAAAGGTTCTGAATGCGGAAGTCGATTTGAAGAACTAGCGAAAATTATTGATGGGGTTACATTCAATGAGAATATATCCATTTGCATGGATACATGCCACATTCATGATGCTGGATATGATATCATCAATGATTTTGATGGTGTCTTGGGAGATTTCGATAGGATAATTGGAATCGATCGGCTAAAAGTTCTCCATATTAATGATAGTAAAAATGAGGTCGGATCTAAAAAGGATCGTCATGCAAATATAGGATTTGGACACATTGGGTTTGAAGCATTGAATTATATTGTACATCATCCATCACTGTCTCATATACCTAAAATTCTGGAGACACCATATATTGGAGAAGATAAGAATGATAAGTATGCTCCTTATAAGTATGAGATAGAGATGCTTAAAGAAAAGCGATTCAATGTAAATTGGCAAGAGGAAAATAAATAAACGTGGATATATAAAAGTGCACCTCCAATTGTTAGAGATTATTAACAATTGGAGGTGTTTTTTTTAGCGTGAATTTCTTCGTGAACCTTCGCTGTAATGATGCAGTGGAATAAAGTTTAACCAAAAAAAATTCTGTTAGGATAACAACTATATTACAGATTGTCATTCGTATAGGTAATATATATTCTGAATCAAAATAACCACAAACGATTAATGTAAAAAAAAACTGAAGAATGTTCAATAGTATACAGAATTACACAGCAAAACCTCTTTAATTTTATAAGGATTAATTTGTTCCTGTGAATTCTTGAAATAAGATATTAATTTTCTTAGCGATCGCAGGAGATGTGATGGTAGAAATTTGTTTGATTAAACGGACTCTTTCAGCAGAATCAAATATATTAATATTCTTTCCTCGCATTAACCCTGAAATATTTTCAGCTTGATGAATGGTAATCATAATGCCATGTTGTTTAGCGTATTCCATTAAATCTTCTTTTGTTAAGCGGTTTAACCGATGGTTTACAATTTTCTCTAGTAATTTCATGAAGTACCTTCCTTTCCGTTTCACAGTATACGGTCCCATTAATCAAACTGTGAAAAAATATATTTTAAATTAAATTCATAGGAAATTAATGTTAATACATATATATGGAATGGACGTAAAGGTAATCACTTGATTTTCAAATCAAATTGTCTAAAAAATGTAAAGAATGAACGATGCTGCAATATTTACATTTTTTTATGACTCATGTATACTATGTTGGCGATTGATAAATCGTAATGATTCTTAAAGATGGTGATGGATTGAACCAAACAGTACTCGAGACAAAGAATTTATCGTTTAAATATAATCAACAACTTGTACTAGATGATATTAATATTAGTATTCCAAGAGGAGCTTTTCTTGGATTAGTGGGGCCCAACGGGTCTGGGAAATCAACTTTACTCAAATGTTTGCTAGGCTTACTTGAGCCTTCTGATGGATATATTAGTCTGTTCGGAGAAAAAATTCAAAATTTTAAGGAATGGCATAAAATTGGTTATGTCTCTCAAAAGGCTAATAGTTTTAATTCAGGATTTCCAGCTACTGTATTTGAAGTAGTTACAACAGGTCTTGTGTCAAAAAAAGGACTTTTTAGAAGAATAAATAAACTTGATAAGCAACTAATCACAAATGCAATAGAGTCTGTTGGACTGCAAGAATATTTGAATCAAAACATTGGAGAACTATCAGGTGGACAACAACAAAGAGTATTTATAGCTCGGGCACTGGTAAGTGAACCAGAGCTTCTAATTCTTGATGAACCTACAGTTGGTGTTGACTCTCAAACAGTCCAAAATTTTTACCAAATGCTTGGCACCTTAAATAAAGAGAAAAATATTACACTTTTATTAGTCACTCATGATATTGGAACGATTACCGATAAAGTGAGTCATGTCGCTTGTTTAAACAAACATTTGCATTTTCACGGAAATACAGATGAGTTTTCAAAGCAGCAAAATAACTTGTCAGAATTTTATGGACATCATGTTCATGTTTTAACTCATGATCATGGAGGATGTGAAAAATGTTAGAAGGACTTTTCCAATATGAATTTATACAAAATGCATTTGTTTCAGGTATTTTAATTGGAGTATTAGCTCCGTTACTTGGAGTTTTTATCGTTGTAAGAAGACTTGCCTTAATTGCAGATGCATTAAGTCATATAACATTAGCAGGGATCGCGGCAAGCTTATTATTAGAAAAAAAATGGGGTGCTTTCTCTTTAAATCCACTTTATATGGGTATGACATTTTCAGTAATTGGTTCATTATTCATTGAGAAGTTGAGAAAAGTTTACAAACATTATCAAGAATTAGCCATTCCCATCATTCTCTCGGGTGGTATTGGAATTGGCGTTGTATTTATATCGATTGCAGATGGCTTTAATACGGACTTATTTAATTATTTATTTGGGAGCGTTAATGCTGTAAGTCGGTCAGATATGTGGACTATTGCTAGTATTACTATGATTGTTATTGTTGTTATTTTTCTTATCTATAAAGAATTAATTTCTTTATCTTTTGACGAAGAGCACGCTACTGCAGCAGGAATAAAAACAAAATTCGTGAATTTCGTTTTTATCATGATGGTTGCGCTTGTTATAGCAGCTTCAATGAGAGTTGTTGGGATTCTACTTGTTTCATCATTAATGACATTACCAGTTGCCGCAAGTATGCGAATTTCAACTGGATTTAAACAAACGATCTTGTTTTCAATAATTTTTGGTGAAGTAGCAGTAATAGGTGGACTAATTGCATCTTATTATATGAATTTGGCACCAGGCGGAACAATCGTTATCCTGTCAGTATTAATCTTAATTATCACGATCTCTGCCCAAAAGTGGAGGGAGAAATGACAAGATGAACGTAAATGAAGCCATTCAACTAATGAAAAACAAAGGATTTAAGCACACTGATAAGCGAGAAGAGATGTTACGCATTTTCTCGTCTGTCAATAAGTACTTGACTGCTAGAGATATACTTAAAAGCATGAACGAAGATTTTCCAGGTTTAAGTTTTGATACGATCTATCGTAATTTGTCTCTTTTTGTAGAAATGGGAATATTAGAAGCTACTGAGCTCGAAGGAGAAAAGCATTTTCGGTATAAGTGTGCAACTCATGAGCATCACCACCACTTTATTTGTATGGATTGTGGGAGTACAAAGGAAATAAACGTATGTCCGATGGATATTGTACCAAATGATCTATCAGGATACGCAATTACAGGCCATAAATTTGAAATTTATGGAAAGTGCCCGATGTGCACATCTATAATAAAAATAAAAAACAACAAATGAATAAATGCACTGCTATTTGTTAGATGGAATCTACAAGTAGCGGTGCATTTTTTTATGGTAATACTGTCTTCTTGCTGTCTATAAAAAACGAATTTCAGAGGTTTTTATCGGTTTTGGGCGAGAAGACTCCTTCCTCAAGCGCGTCAGCGGTAGGTGGGAGATGAATCGCTTTTTTTTGAAATTAAAAAGCTTTTCAAAAGACAAACTGGTGTTCTGTTTGGTAAGATAATCTTATGAAAATAGGAGGAGGTGACTTAAAATGCCGACGATTTCCATTAAGATTCCTTTGTTTGAACCGACCAAAACGAAATTTGAAATGTACGAATTCATGCGAAGTGAAT
>JBFILZ010000025.1:0-27786 GCA_041611945.1 Bacillus sp. (in: firmicutes) | reverse complement strand
TATATTTCTTTAGCAGTGATCGAAGTGGAAGAACGCGAGACTCCTCGAAAATACTCCCGCATTTCCTTCGTGCGGTGAGAACTCATGGAAGCCTATTCAAAGTCCTGTGGGACTAGCGGGACAGGTGAGACCTGAAGGCGCAATCGCCGAGGGGCTCACCGCCCGCCCCACGGAAAGCGAGTGTTCTGGAACGAAGATCCCCTTATTTTCAGGGTAGCCTACAAAATAAAAAAAGCGTTGGAGCTTCCAACGCCTTTACTGCAAGTATTATATTCCAAAGAATGCAACGGCAATTGTTAAAACAAAAAACAAAACAGATAATACGATTGTTACACGTTGTAACACCGCATCGATACCGCGTGCTTTTTGCTTTCCAAAAAGCTGTTCAGCTCCACCAGAAATCGCACCTGATAAACCAGCACTCTTACCTGATTGAAGTAATACTACTACGATTAAAGCAATAGAAACTATGATTAATAATGTAACAAATAAAGTATGCACGAGACAACACCTCCTAAAAACCCACTTCACATTATCATAAATGTAACATAAAAAGTCAAATTCGACAAGAAAACTTTGCATGATGTATATTGTTAATCCAACCTACCGTATTTAGATAGTTTTTTGTTATATAAGAATGATGCATGAAGTATGATTCTTATATACTAAAATTGGAGTCACGCTTTGCCCATATTTATTAATTTAGACGTGAATATGATTCATATTTGATCATTTAGTAGTAAAACAATCTTCAGCAGGCTTGGTTTTTCCACTTGGGTTTGCTTTATATGCCGATTTTCTATTTTATAAGCCATTTTAGATATTTATAAGCCGCTTTCTATATTTTATCGTCCGGAATCTACTTTTATCATCCGATATGCCACTTTTATAAGCTATTATCCATAAATTTACATTCACCCGTCCTAGCACAAGTCCACAGCGAACCCTCCACAGACTTTCCTTTTCAAAAATAATCAAAGCAGCAGTACCTAGTGAAATGACCCATACAAAAAGAGGCGCCTCAACTGAGACACCTCTACTTTATATTACTTTTTCAAATTGTAGAATGAATCATACCCACCGTACAAACCAGTGAATCCAAGTTCATCTTCGATACGTAATAATTGATTGTATTTAGCAACACGATCTGTACGAGATGGTGCACCAGTTTTGATTTGGCCGGCATTAGTTGCTACCGCAATATCAGCAATGGTACTATCTTCTGTTTCACCAGATCGGTGAGAAATTACTGTAGTATAGCCAGCACGCTTAGCCATTTCAATTGCTTCAAACGTTTCAGTTAAAGTTCCGATTTGATTTACTTTAATTAAGATGGAATTACTAATCCCCTTCTCAATTCCTTCAGCTAACTTAGCTGTATTTGTAACAAATAAATCGTCACCAACTAGCTGAATCTGCTTACCAAGACGCTCTGTTAACAACTTGTGTCCATCCCAGTCGTTTTCATCTAGGCCATCTTCAATTGAGATAATAGGATATTTTGAAACGAGGTCAGCATACCAGTCAACCATTTCAGCTGATGTCTTGACTACACCTTCGCCCTTCAAATGATATTTACCATCTTCCTTATTGTAGATCTCAGATGCTGCAACATCCATTGCTAGTCTTACTTCTTCACCAGGTTTGTAACCCGCACGTTCGATTGCCTCGATGATCGTTTGAAGTGCTTCCTCATTTGAACCTAAGTTCGGAGCAAATCCTCCCTCATCTCCAACTGCTGTGTTATAACCTTTGGACTTTAATACTTCCTTTAAGTGGTGGAAAATTTCAGTTCCAGTTCGAAGTGCTTCCTTAAAGCTTTCAGCACCTACAGGCATAACCATGAATTCTTGGATATCAACATTGTTGTCAGCATGTGAACCACCATTAATGATGTTCATCATTGGCACAGGTAATGTTTTTGCGTTAAAACCACCAAGATATTTATATAATGGCATATCTAAATACTCAGCAGCCGCACGAGCAGCAGCCATTGAAACTCCTAAGATAGCGTTAGCACCAAATCTACTTTTGTTTTCAGTACCATCAAGTTCAATAAGAAGTTCGTCAATAGCTACTTGATCTGTTACGTCTATACCAATAAGTTCTTGTGCAATGATATCATTCACGTTTTCAACTGCTTTTTCTACACCTTTTCCAAGGTATCGATTTTTATCACCATCACGTAATTCTACTGCTTCATGTTCACCTGTTGAAGCTCCACTTGGTACTAGAGCACGGCCCATTGCACCTGACTCCGTATAAACTTCTACTTCTACTGTCGGATTTCCACGAGAATCTAATACTTCACGAGCATATACATCAATAATAAATGGCATTTTTTTCTCTCCTCTATTCTTTTAATTTGGTTTTTTTCGTATTCTTTGTTGTTTATTGACTATTTCCACACTAATAACCGAGTAAGTTGATTACAGCTCCAGGTTGATCGCTTTCCACGGGGGGAGGTAAGCCTCCTCGTCGCTTTTAGCGCCTGTAGGGTCTCACCTGTCCCGCTGCTCCCAGCGGCGTCTCACACCTTCAGCTTCAATCAACATTTGTTTAAATATTGGTTCTTTGCTAAAAACAATATTCCCTACGAAAACAGCTTTTAGTTTTTAATTAGTGAGCGGCCTGTCATTTCTTTTGGAAGTGGAACATTCAGTATATTTAACATGGTAGGTGCTAAATCCCCTAGTTTCCCTCCAGCTCTTAGTTCAATACCTTTTTGAGTCACAATCACTGGAACAGGATTTGTCGTATGAGCGGTCATTGGTCCACCTTGAAGCGTTATCACTTCATCTGCGTTTCCATGATCTGCTGTGATTATAGATACTCCGCCTTTCTCGTGAATGGCATCCACGAGCTTACCTAGGCATTCATCTACTACTTCAATTGCTCTGATAGTTGGTTCAAGCATTCCAGAATGACCGACCATGTCAGGATTTGCAAAATTCAAGATGATTACTTCATGATTATCCTCTGCAATCTCTTTAAGCAAGCGGTCTGTCAACTCATACGCACTCATTTCTGGCTGTAAATCATATGTAGCAACCTTGGGTGAATTAATCAAAATTCTCGTTTCACCTGGAAACGGATCCTCACGACCTCCACTGAAAAAGAAGGTAACATGCGGATATTTTTCAGTCTCTGCAATTCGAAGTTGCTTTAGTCCATTTTGAGACAAAACTTCTCCTAGTGTATTATCTAGGTTTGAAGGCTTAAATGCAACATAGCCATTAACCGACTCACTAAAATGAGTGATACATACAAAATGGAGGTTTTGTGGACAACTCAATCCTCGGTCAAAAGAACGAAAGTCTTCGTTTGTAAAGGTATTTGAAATTTGAATTGCACGGTCAGGCCTAAAGTTATAAAAGATAACGGCATCATTGTCTTTTATCGTTTGGACTGGTGTGCCATCCGGGTTTGTCATAACCGATGGAAGTACAAACTCATCGTGAATTCCATTTTGATAGGAATCATTTATACATTCCATCGGATCTGAATATTGAGGGCCCTCACCGTACACCATTGACCTGTAAGACTTTTCAACACGATCCCAACGTTTGTCACGGTCCATAGAATAATATCTACCTGACAAAGTCGCAATTTCACCGACACCAATTTCTTTTATCTTTTGCTGTAAATCAAGAATGTAATTTTGAGCTGTTTGCGGTCCAACATCGCGTCCATCTAAGAAACCGTGAATATAAACCTTGTTTACACCTTCAGACTTTGCAATTTTCAATAAAGCATAAAGATGCTGTATATGAGAGTGAATTCCACCATCTGAGAGTAAACCGAATAAGTGCAGGTTTGTCCCAGTCTTCTTAACATGGTCCATTGCGTCAATAAAAGTTTCATTCTTTTCAAATTCGCCGTCACGAATAGCCACATTAACTCTAGTTAAGCTTTGATAGACGATACGGCCAGCACCAATGTTTAAATGCCCCACTTCTGAGTTACCCATTTGACCGTCTGGTAAACCAACAGCCTCACCACTTGCTGTTAGTGTTTGATGTGGATACTCATTCCAAAAACGATCATAGTTTGGTTTGTTCGCAGCAGCAACGGCATTCCCCATTTTCTCTGCACGTAAAGCAAAGCCGTCTAAAATAATTAAAGCTACTGGCTTTTTATTCATTTGCTTGTAGCCTCCAGAAGCTGTAAATAGGACGAAGCATCTAGACTAGCACCACCAACTAATGCTCCATCAATATCAGGTTGTGACATAAACTCCTTAATGTTTCCTGGCTTTACGCTACCACCATATTGAATTCTTACAGCCTCTGCTGCTTGACTTGAAAACGCGGAAGAAACAGTTTGACGTATATGGGCACAAACAATATTTGCATCAGTAGCAGAAGCAGTCTTCCCTGTACCAATTGCCCAAATCGGTTCATAAGCTAAAACACATTTACTAACTTGTTCTTCTGTTAATCCAGTAAGTGCCTTTTGAATCTGAGTTCCAACCACTTCGTTTGTGGCTTCACTTTCACGCTGTTCTAATGTTTCCCCGCAACAAATGATTGGAGTTAATCCATTCGAAAAAGCAGACAGGACCTTTTTATTAACAGCTTCATCTGTCTCTGCAAACATTTCTCGACGTTCAGAATGACCAATAATGACATATGTTACTCCAAGATCAGCTAAAGCAGTTGGACTATTCTCACCTGTAAAAGCTCCACTAGCTTCATAGTGCATGTTTTGTGCTCCTATTTTAACATCGGAGTCTTTTGATATACGAACAAGACTATCTAAAAATAGTGCTGGCGCGCACACAACAGAATCTACTAATTCAGAAGATGGTACGCTCCCCTTTACTTCTTCAATAAATTCTTTTGCCTCTGGTAGCACCTTAAACATTTTCCAGTTTCCTGCAATGATTGGTTTACGCATATGACACCTTCCTTATGTAAAATGTAAGTCTTATTTATCAGTTAACGCGACGACACCTGGAAGAAGTTTTCCTTCCATAAACTCAAGTGAAGCTCCTCCACCTGTTGAAATATGGTCCATTTTCTCAGCAAAATTAAACTTCTCAACAGCAGCAGCAGAATCGCCTCCACCAATGACTGTATAAGCATTTGTTGCTTCAGCTAAAGCTTTTGCTACCGACTTAGTTCCATTCTCAAACGATTCCATTTCAAAAACACCCATTGGACCATTCCAAATTACTAACTTGGATTCCGAGATTACTTTTGTATAGATTGCCCTTGTTTCAGGTCCAATATCAAGACCTTGCCAATCACTAGGAATTGAATCAATTGATACTATTTTCGTTTCAGCATTGTTTGAAAACTCGTCAGCAACAACAGCATCCACTGGCATATATAGGTTAACTCCATTTGTCTTAGCTTTTTCAATAAATGATAAGGCCAGTTCAATTTTATCTTCCTCTAATAAGGATTCACCAACCTCATGCCCTTGCGCCTTTACAAAGGTATAAGCTAAGCCTCCACCGATAATTAGATTGTCCACCTTATCAAGCAGGTGATCAATAACACCAATTTTGTCTTTAACCTTCGCTCCACCAATTATCGCTGTAAACGGTCTGGCTGGATCTGTTAAAGCTTTTCCTAGAACATCTAGCTCTTTTTCCATTAAGAACCCTGCTACAGCTGGGATATGTTCAGCGATTCCAGCTGTTGAAGCATGGGCCCGGTGTGCAGCTCCAAACGCATCATTTACAAATAAATCCGCAAGTTTAGCAAATTCTTTTGAAAGCTCTGCATCGTTCTTCTCCTCACCTGGATAGAATCGTACGTTCTCTAATAATAGAACGTCTCCTTCTTGTAGCTTGGCAATTCCTTGCTCTGCCTCTTCCCCGTATGCTTCATCTACCTTTAATACATTTTTACCAGAAAGTTTTTCCAAGCGCTTTGCAATAGCATCTAAGCGAAGTTCTTCAACTACCTTGCCTTTAGGACGACCAAGATGAGAAGCTAAAATCACTTTAGCACCTTGCTCACTAAGATATTGAATGGTTGGAAGCGCTGCACGAATGCGTGTATCATCAGTTATTTCCCCGTCCTGCATTGGAACGTTGAAATCGACACGACAAAATACTCTTTTACCTTTTAATAACACATCACGAACTGTTTTCTTGTTCATCTCACTCAGATCTCCTTTTACATAAGCGCAGCTGGCCCCGTCTTATGATGTTGCCTACGCTTCGTTTTCCAAAATGCATTATGAATGTAAGTAAATCTTCAGATTTCTTGTATTGGAGATTAACTCATATTTTTGTACATAATCTCCGGTTTTATCCTTCAAGTAGTAGAAGTCTTCAACATTGATAAGGGGAGTAGGCTATTTACCCATCTCCCCATCTATCTCTATCTTTATTATAGACTTAGCCCAGAAGGACGGTAAAGTCTTATAGTCCTTTATTCACAATATATTCTGCAAGATCTACCACACGGTGAGAATATCCTGACTCATTATCATACCAAGAGATTACCTTTACCATGTTACCTTCAAGAACCATTGTTGATAATGCATCGATTGTAGAAGAATGAGGATCACCATTATAATCTATTGAAACTAATGGCTCTTCACTGTAAGCAAGGATACCTTTCATTGTACCTTCTGCTGCTTCTTTAAATGCTGCATTAATTTCTTCAACAGTTACTTCCTTTTCTAGCTCTGCCACTAAATCAACTAATGAAACGTTTGGTGTAGGGACACGCACTGCCATACCATTTAACTTTCCTTTTAACTCAGGAAGTACAAGAGAAACAGCTTTTGCAGCACCCGTTGTTGTTGGGATAATGTTTTCTGCTGCTGCACGTGCACGGCGATAATCCTTATGTGGTAAATCTAAGATTTGTTGATCGTTTGTATATGAGTGGATCGTCGTCATCATACCCTTTGTAATTCCAAACTTGTCATTAAGAACTTTTGCAAAAGGAGCTAAACAGTTTGTTGTACAAGAAGCATTTGAGATTACATGGTGGCTTGAAGCATCATATTGATCTTCATTTACTCCCATAACTAAAGTAATATCTTCGTTTGAAGCAGGAGCAGAAATGATAACCTTTTTTGCACCAGCTTCTAAGTGTTTAGCTGCATCGTCACGGCTAGTAAAACGACCAGTAGATTCTACAACGATATCAACACCAAGATTCCCCCACCCTAAATTTGCAGGGTCACGTTCAGCAAGTACTTTGATTTCTTTTCCATTAACAACTAATGTATTTTCTTTTACTGAAACTTCAGCATTAAGCGTTCCATGGATAGAGTCATATTTCAATAAATGAGCCAGCATATTAGCATCTGTTAAATCATTTACAGCTACAACTTCTACATTTGGATTATTTAATGCTGCACGAAATACGTTACGTCCTATACGTCCAAAACCATTAATACCTAATTTAACTACTGCCATTTTAATTTCCTCCTAAAGTTCATTTCAATAAATTTTTATTGTAAGGGAAAGCCCTAACTAACTCTTTTGCGGCACCTTCATCTGTAACAATGATTGTGTCATGACCTTGCTTCATAAAGGCTTGAATTGCCTGTGCTTTAGATGTTCCACCTGCAACAGCAATCACACACTTAGCATTCTTTAAATCAGCTAGTTGTATGCCAATTGTTTTGACATTATGTACGACATTTCCACTAGCGTCAAAATAATACCCAAATGCTTCTGCGACTGCTTTACCTTGTTCAATTTTATCTAAATCTTCTGGAGCAGTTTTACGACGTTCAGCCATTGTAATAGCATCTCCAATGCCATGAATGACCATTCCCGCCGACTTTATTTGCTGAAGTACTTCTTTAATGCCAGGTTCTTCAGTTAATGTTTGATAAGTCTCATGACTTAGCTGATCTGGTACATGAAGTAGCCTATAATGGCCCATTGCCTTTTCGGCCATTTTTGCACATATGGTATTCGCTTGATTTTCAACCTTTTCGCCAAGACCACCTCTAGCAGGCACAAACAGAATCTCTTTGTTTCTTGGGTCAGGGGTCATCATCATTGCAACCGATGCAAGTGTTGTTCCTCCAGTTACTGCAATTACAGTGTCTTGTTCTAGGAAATTCTTCATACTAGCAACTGTCGCTCTCCCCATTTCTTGCTTAACAAATGAGGATGTATCACTGTCTCCTGGAACAACTATCACTTTCTTCACCTGAAGTATTTCCTGCAAATCCTGCTCTAGCATACTCAGTCCCGATACTTCCTTAATCATCTCTTCCAAATCGACAAGAACGATATGACCACTTTCGGTTAAACTCATACCTTCTGTTTTAATTGCTAACAGGTCTTGATCTTTTAGGAATTCAACCTCACTACGCAGAACTCTTTCTGTAATCCCTAATGCAATGGATACGGCTCTTCGTCCTATTGGTTCAGTTAACCGGATGTATCGCAGAATACGATACCTTTTTTGCATAATTAACAGTAAATCAGGAAATAATTTTTGCTGAACATTAATCAGAGATCTCATTACGTATGCCCCTTAAAAGAAAGTTTTTCTATTAGGGACGTTTTTTGTCCCTGTTAGACATATTGTGTCCCACTAGTCGCAAAAAAATTTATTCCTGTTACAAACTTAATTGTAGCAGGAATAATAGATTCATTCAACTTATTCTTCTCTCATCTGTGAAAGCAAATGATTTCTTACTAATTCTTTTTCAATTATTCCGAATGCTATCTCTTCTCCATCTATTTCTATTACAGGTATCATTACTTGATAGAGCTCTAGCAATTGATCATCTTGATAAATATCAAATTCTTTAATATTCAATGAAAACTCAGTAGAAAGTTCTTTTAAAACAAGCTTACCTTTATCACATAATGGACAATTCTTTTTTGTATAATAATTAATTGTGAAGGTCATATAAACTCCTTAATACTGTTTCCTAGCCGTTGATGAAGGAATTAACAGTTGATCTCTATATTTGGCCACCGTTCTTCTCGAAACAGTAACCTTTTGTTCTTCCAATAAACGTTGGGAGATCTTTTGATCAGATATTGGCTTTTGTTTATCTTCTTGGTTAATTAATTGGGTAATCATTTCTTTCACTCTGACCGATGAAATATCCATATCATTTGTTGATTTCACTTTAGAGTGAAAAAAATATTTAAGTTCAAATAGTCCACCTGTTGCTTGGACATACTTTCCCCTTACCGTTCTACTAATAGTTGATTCGTGGAGATCTACCTCATTTGCAATTTCCCTTAACGTGAGAGGTTGCAAGAATGTAATGCCATGTTCAAAGAACTTTTCCTGTTTTTTTAGTATAGCTTCCATAACTTTTAGCATCGTTTGTTTCCGTTGTTCGATGCTATTTTTCACCCATCTAGCTTGTTGAAATCTCTCTTTCAAATAAACAGAGGTGTTGTAATCTATTTGTTGATTTTTCATAGAAATATACTGTTCATCTATCGAGAAGGAAGTATGGGATTTTTCATTTATTAAAACATAATACGTTCCTTCTATTTTTTTCACAAATAAATCAGGAATGATATAAGAAGTCTCAACTTTTTTATATTCGGCCCCTGGTCTTGGATTAAGTTTTTTTAACAAGTCAAAGGATTCCTGTATTTCTTCAACTTTCAGGTTAAGCTCCTTGCTGATAGACAACCACTTTTTTTCAGCTAACTGGATAAAGTAATTTTCTACAAGGTGATGGGCAATGCTATGACTAGGATAAATCCTTTTAAGTTGCAGAAGAAGAGATTCTTGGAGATTTTGAGCGCCAATTCCAATTGGTTCTAGATTTTGCTGAATAAAGTCTAGTCCTTCTCGAAGGATGCTCGCCTCAAAGTCTGTTCTCTTTTCCATATCAGGAATACCATCTCTTATATAACCATCTTCATCCAAGTTGTCGAGAAGAAAATAAATACACTTCACTAATTTTTTATCTATTTTTTGAGTCTCAACTTGTGATAGAGCATGTTGATATAAAGTGGGCATTGATGGCGAAGCAGGATCAAACTCAGTCCTTTTCGGAAATGATGATCCGTCATATGTACTCTTTTTAGACCGAGATACTGGATCATGAATTTTAATGAATGGATTTTCCATCGATAACTCATTAATAAATTGAGTTAATTCGTAAGAGGTGTACTGGAGCAATGTAATAGCTTGTCGTAATTCCTTCGTTAGCGTCAACTTAGTTAATTGTTGCTGCACAAGTCCTACTTTCATCTTGATCACCCCTACCCCTATTTTACCGTATTTCATGTAATTAGAGTAAAATGATTATCGCTATCCTTGGAGGGAAAATTATGGAAGAAGTATTTTCAGTTGAATATTTTACCGAAAATATTCGGAAACACATAGATCTTCATATTGATTTCAATGACAAAGTAGATGCAATGAATAGTTATTACCGATCTATCGCCTCCACTCTCGTTACTAAAAAATTAGCAAGTAGTTCAGAAACATTAAACAGAATTCGAAATCTTGATGAGGCCTATACAATTGTGAAAACTCAAGAGTTTTAAATAATGAAATTAGTATCGGTAACTTGATTAAGTGTTTAATAGAGAGTAAAAATAAACATGTCTATGAGTAATCGAAGAAATTCTTGTTCGATTACTCTTTTATATAATCTCCAAATCTCCTCTTTCAAAAAAACATATAGTAACTATGCTCTCCAACGCATTCTAGTCATATCATTTATGAAATCGCCTATGTAATTATTCGTTCATATAATATAATAGATTTATTAAGGGTTTTATTATTGGAGGTTCCAAAATGCTAGAAAATTCCGTTGGACGGTTGAGAGTACTTGCTTTTCTCGAAGGAATGTCCTATTTACTTTTGTTGTTTATTGCTATGCCATTAAAATATTGGTTTGGATTTCCACTTGCAGTAACCATAATTGGAGGTCTTCACGGATTACTTTTCGTCGTATTATTACTTGCATTAGCCCAGGTTTTCTTCACAAATAAAACATCTTTTTGGGTCTGCTTACTCGGGGTGGTTGCTTCATTAATTCCATTTGGAACTTTTTTTTATGATCGAACCTTACGTAAGATTGAAGAACCTATTGTCGTTGTAAAAAAGGAACATGTTCTGTAAGCTTGACCCCATCATCGTGTCTAAAAAATCATCTGATTTCTGAAAAGGATGTCTTCGTCTTCCCATATATCAACAGGGATTTCTACACGAAGTATATTGGTTCACTGTAATCAAATACTCGGTTATTAGAGTGGAATTAAAAAGAACATATTATGCGAAAACAGCTACTCACAAAATTGACCTTTGAACTAAATCAATTTTTAAAGGAGGGATTTTTCATGAAAAAATGGACAAAGGAAATTGAAATTGATGCCCAAATCGATCTGGTGTGGGGTCTTTTTAATGGAACTTTAGAAGATATGCAAAAAATCATGCCTCAAGTAATTGCTAATGAACCTGTAAAAGTAACTGAAAATGGCGTAGGAAGTATTTATCGTCAACAATATAAAGAAGGGAAACGAGTTCAAGAATATGATGTAGAGACATTAGAATTCGTTGACACACCCGAGAATAAGAAGTTGAAAATCGGTTTCACCCTTGCAAATATGTTCGAAATTACAGCCTATTTCGAACTGAAACAAGTAGAAAACGGAAAGACATGGTTTCGATATGTTACAACCAACAAACCATTGAAATGGTATATTAAACCATTTTTAATGCTTGCCAGTGATAAAATTGTTGTTGAATTTGTAGAAAGAGTGAAGCGAGTTGCAGAGGAAAGAATGAACTAAATAAATGGCTCTGAAAGCGGGCGCAGCGGGACAGGTGAGACCTGAAGGCGCTATCGCCGCGGGGCTCACCGCCCGCCCCGCGGAAAGCGAGTGTTCTGGAACGAAGATCCCCTTATTTTCAGGGTAGACAAATAAAAAAACGCTCAGACCCTTTGAGTCTTTGCGTTTCTCAATCTACTTTTATAGTTTATTTCTATTAGTAATAGTGGGTAGAAACTAGGCTTTAATTACGCGCTCGGAGGGAATTGAACCCCCGCATGACGTGGTACCGGAAACCACCGCTCTATCCCCTGAGCTACGAGCGCATGTTTTTAAGTTGCTTTTACATTATATGAAATATAGCATGACTTTACAAGAGTTGTCAGAAGACAATCCATAAATATTTAGTTTTTTATGGATAAAGTACCTTAACAATTGGTTATGATGAATATGGTAATGAATGGTATCATTCTGCAATTATTTAAATATACATGAAGCAGAGGGCTTTCGTTTGACCTTCATTGACCATAATTGTATGATACATATATACATTATGAAGCACATATAAAAGGAGGAATCATTATGCATTTAATTCCAACAGTTATTGAACAAACAAATCGTGGTGAGAGAGCATATGACATTTATTCTCGACTTTTAAAGGACAGAATTATTATGTTAGGTTCTGCAATCGATGACAATGTATCCAATACGATTGTAGCTCAATTACTTTTTCTAGCTGCTGAAGATCCAGATAAAGATATTTCTTTATATATCAACAGTCCAGGTGGATCTATCACCGCAGGTATGGCTATTTATGATACTATGCAATTCATTAAACCAAAGGTATCAACGATTTGTATCGGTATGGCAGCATCAATGGGTGCATTTCTACTTGCAGCAGGTGAAAAAGGTAAGCGTTACGCACTTCCAAACAGTGAAGTTATGATTCACCAACCACTCGGTGGCGCACAAGGGCAAGCTACAGAAATCGAAATTGCTGCAAAGCGAATTCTTTTCTTACGCCAAAAGCTAAATGAAATTCTTGCAGAACGTACAGGTCAATCCATTGAAGTAATTGGACGCGATACAGAACGTGATAACTTCATGACTGCTGACAGAGCAAAAGAATACGGCTTGATTGATCAAGTTTTAGCGAAAGATCCAAATGCAAATAAAGAAAAAAAGGAATAAAAATTAAGAGGCTGGGACATAAGTATTTTATACAATGAAAAATCCGAACTACTAGAATTTGTTCTTTCTACTAGTTCGGATTTTTTTGTTGTCTTTGAACACTAATTTTTAAAACTAGTGGAATGGAGCGGAAGACAATCGACTCCTGCGGGAAATAGAGGAAAGGCTGAGACCCCGCAGCGCAGCGAGGAGGCTCAGCTTCCTCCCCGCGGAAAGCGAGTGTCTGAAGCGAAATGGAACGAATCAGTTTTTACAACCTAACTATTTCTAAAGATAAAATATTGTTCGTCTTTGAGGATGAGTCATTTAGTTATGTCCCAGACTCTTTTTTATTGCGGATTTTTTGTTCTAGATTAATTAACTACCTCAAGAGGATTTCGGTATATAGGTATCCTTGTCATACGATTAATAGCAGACAGGGTCCACGCTTAATGTTTGGCACTTTTACTACCAATTGGTATATACCTTGAACCCACTGATTACCCCAAACTTCCAACCATCACATCACTTACACGAAATGAAACAAAAAAAAAGACAGCTTAAAAGCTATCTGATTCTCGTTTAAATTTCCTTTTGAATGAACTTTTCTAAGGCAATGAGTGCATCGGTTTCATCATTTCCAACAGCTGATAAAGTTACGACAACTCCTGTACCAACAGCTAGGCTCATAAGCCCCATTATGCTCTTCGCATTAACCTTTTTCCCATCTTTCTCCAAGAAAATTTCTGATGTGAATCGGTTTGCTTCTTGAACAAACATTGCAGCCGGACGCGCTTGTAATCCTGACTTCAGTTTAACTTCTACTTTCTTTTCTACCATTTCTCTTTCCTCCTCACTTTTTGGTTCCTATTGGTTCTCCTGCTCGAATCTTTTCAGCAATCTCATCTATTTTTCGCAGACGATGATTTATTCCCGATTTACTAATTTCGCCACCAGATACCATTTCACCTAACTCCTTAAGAGTAACGTCCTGGTAATTGACACGGAGCTGAGCGATTTCCCTTAACTTACCCGGTAGTATTTCTAGACCTACTGTTCGATCTATGAATTTAATATTTTCCACTTGACGTATGGCAGCACCAATTGTTTTATTTAAATTGGCTGTTTCACAATTTACAAGTCTGTTCACAGAATTTCTCATATCCCGAATAATACGGACATCTTCAAAACGAAGCAGGGCTTGATGAGCACCAATAACATTAAGGAACTCTGTTATCTTTTCGGCCTCTTTAATATAGGTTATATACCCTTTTTTACGTTCTAATGTTTTACTATTGAGGTCAAATACATTCATTAATTCACAAAGAGAATCATTATGTTCTTTATATAAAGAGAAAATCTCTAAATGATAAGATGATGTTTCTGGATTATTGACCGACCCTCCTGCTAGAAATGCACCTCTTAAGTAGGAACGCTTACAACACTTCTTTTTTACAAGTGAGGGTGCAATCTCTCTGATTAAGGTAAATCCAGACTTTAAAATATGGAGGTCTTCCAATATCACTTGTGCATTTTTTGAAATACGAACAATATAGACATTGTTTTTCTTTAAACGCATTTTCTTGCGTACCAATAGTTCAACAGATACTTCATAGCTTCTTTTTAGTAAAGTATATATTCTTCTTGCAATCGCTGCATTCTCCGTTTGAATATCAAGAGAAATCTGTCTGTTTGAGAAGGAGATTGAGCCGTTCATTCTAATGAGTGCAGCCAACTCAGCTTTACAGCAACAATCCTTCATTTGAAGATTTGTCAGCTCTTTCTTTGTCTCTGATGCGAACGACAATTCTTCACCCCCTAATATCCCCTAAATCAATATTGCTCCCTTACATATTTTACACTTAATTTAGTCTTAACATAGGTCTATACGTTACTACCTAAATAAAGGTTTCATTTTGACTGTAAAATTTTGTATAGGAGGGAAGCGACTTTATTCGTATTATGACGAATTACCTCTCCATTGTACTGAATAATATTACCATGAATGATCTCTAAACCCAAAGTAGATAGTCTTTCAATATCGTAAAAAACAGGCTTGGCTAATTCTTTTGCATATTTTTCTTGAATACATTCAGGTATTTCTTCATCATTCACTAATATCGTATCAATACATGTATTTCCAATATGCCTGTAAAGTGCTTCAACATGGTCACTAGCTGTATAATCGAGTGTTTCTCCAGCCTGGGTCATTACGTTACAAATATAGATTTTTTTAGCATGAGCTTTAGTAATTTCTTCTTTTATTTTGGGCACTAATAAATTAGGTAAAATACTAGTATATAAGCTCCCTGGTCCAATAACAATCAAATCCGCTCTTCTAATTTCTCTAATGGTTTCAGTTAATGGCTCAATTTCCTCTGGTGTTAAAAATACCCGCTTAATCTTTTTACCTGAATAAGGTATTTTAGATTCTCCAGAAACAATTGTCCCATCCTCCATTTCAGCATGAAGAACAATACTTCGATTGGCCGCAGGTAACACTTGCCCTTTTACATTCATTACTTTACTCATTTCACGTATTGCATGAGTAAAGTCTCCAGTTATATCAGTTAAAGCAGCTAAAAGCAGATTACCAAGTGCATGACCTGACAAGCCACTTCCATTTTTAAATCGGTGTTGAAATAATTCTACTACTAATGGCTCTACATCAGATAATGCTGCTAACACATTTCGAATATCACCAGGAGGAGGAATATGGAGTTCATCACGTAGTCGACCTGAGCTTCCACCATCATCAGCAACCGTTACAATTGCAGACAATTGAACAGGATATTCTTTTAATCCTCGAAGAAGGACAGGTAAGCCTGTTCCACCACCGATGATGACGATTCTTGGTTGTTTATTATTTGTCATCTAACGAATTTCCTTTCTCCTCTCAATATCACGGTGACTAATATGAGTTCGATAATCTGATTCAAGATAGTTTGCTATTTTCTCTGTCAGTGCTACTGATCGATGCTGACCACCTGTGCATCCAATCGCTATAACAAGTTGACTCTTTCCTTCTCTCTTATAATGAGGGAGCATAAAGGTTAATAAATCGAGCAACTTTTCTAAAAACTTCTGGGATTCAGACCATTTTAAAACATAGGTTGACACTTCTTCATCTAAACCAGTTTTCGGTCTCATATGGTCAATATAATGGGGATTAGGAAGAAAACGTACATCAAATACCAAGTCTGCATCGATTGGTATTCCATATTTAAATCCAAATGAAAGAACATTAACTGTAAAGACTTGTTTACTATGTCCAGCAAATTGCTGTAATATTTTTTCACGCAGCTCACGAGGTTTTAAATCTGAAGTGTCTAGTATGACCTGTGCTCGTCCCTTGAGTTCTTCTAATAACTCTCTTTCTAAACCAATGCCTTCTAATGGTAAACCAGAAGGAGATAATGGATGAGAACGTCTTGTTTCTTTATATCGCGTTACAAGCGTCGAATCCTTTGCATCTAGAAAAACAATTTGAGGAGTAATCCAAGTTTTCTCAGATATTTCATCTAATGCATGGAACAAACTATCAAAGAACTCACGCCCCCGAAGGTCCATAACAAGGGCAACTTTATTCATTTTATTTCCTGACTCACTCATCAACTCTAAAAATTTAGTTAATAATGTTGGTGGTAAATTATCCACGCAAAAATAACCTAAATCTTCTAGGCTTTGTATGGCGACCGTCTTACCTGCACCTGACATCCCTGTAATAATAATCATTTGAACTTCTTGAACAGACCCAGTACTCATAATCTACCTCCTTCATGGTTAATACGGATTAATCTATTGAGAATCTAAACGGTAAGATATTAACTCGAATTCAGATGTATATGTAAACGTACCGTAAATAATGCCTGATTCTTTAGTTACAAAATCAATAATATGATAGTCACCAGGAGCCATAGGTAATGCTGACACATCTTCTATAGAATGCCAAGAAAGCTTACCTTCTTCAGACTCGACTACATTCTCTCCATCTGACTCAGTCGCTAGGAATGTAAACATCATCCATTCCGAAACAATTTGGTCTTGTTCCTGAATAATCATTGTGAAAATTCCTTTTAAGGATGGATTTTTTACTAATACACCTGTTTCTTCTCTAAATTCGCGAATAACCGTGTCCTTAATTGATTCTCCCTGTTCCATCTTCCCTCCAGGGGCAACCCACCAACCACGTCTTGGCTTTTGTAGCAGAAGAATTTGGTTTTCCTTCAACAAGATACAATTAGATACTCTTTGCATGCTATACACCTCTTTATCTAACCTTTTAAAGCTAAGCATATTCTTCCCTATATTATACTATTATTTCGATATCCTAACAATGAACGTGATTTCTATCCATTTCTATTTTAAAATATGGCTACCCTGAAAATAAGGGGATCTTCGTTCCAGAACACTCGCTTTCCGTGGGGCGGGCGGTGAGCCCCTCGGCGATAGCGCATTCAGGTCTCACCTGTCCCACTGCTCCCGCCGGAGTCGCGCGTTCTTCCACTTCGATCAACATCGTTTGAAAAATCAACATTGAGCTTTAACAGAGCCTAAAATATAAAAAAATGGCACGGGAGTTTTCCCGTGCCAACACGTATATCTATAAAAGGGGGTCAATTACTTATCTTTATAATAACGTATAATTATTTCATCCGTGTTACAGGTAAGTTAAGCCAACGTTACTTTTTTGTAAACAATATTCGACAAAAATTCTTATAACTTACTTTTCAACAGCATTGAGTTCTTCAAGTAAGTGTTCGATATAATGTTGTACACTTTGAGCAGCAATACTCCCGTCACCAGTTGCGGTAACAATTTGCCTTAGTGTCTTTTCACGAACATCACCTGCTGCGAATATTCCATCTACCTTTGTTGCCATAAGTTCATTTGTTTCAATATAACCCATTTGATTTGTAATTCCAAGATTCTCAAAAGGTCCTGTCAGTGGAAGCATTCCTACGTATATGAACGCACCGTCTGCCTTAAATTGTTGTTCTTCACCATCAACTGTGCTTACTAGCGTTACACTTCCAACTTTTCCATTTTCCTCGTTGATTTCCTTTACCGTATGATTCCAAATGAAATTGATTTTTTCGTTTTGGAAGGCACGATCCTGTAGGATTTTCTGAGCACGTAATTCATCACGACGATGAACAATTGTTACCTTAGATGCAAAACGAGTTAAATACACACCCTCTTCAACTGCAGAGTCTCCGCCACCTACAACGAGAAGTTCCTTTCCTTTAAAGAATGCTCCATCACAGACCGCACAATATGATACGCCACGTCCTCCAAGTTCTTTCTCACCAGGCACACCAAGTTTCTTGTATTCAGCTCCGGAAGAAATAATAACCGCTCTAGCCTTATATTCCTTTTTGCCAGCTTTGACAGTTTTATATTCCTTACCATCAACAACTTCTTTTATATCACCATATGCATATTCAGCGCCAAATTTCTTTGCATGTTCAAACATTTTAGTCGAAAGATCTGGTCCTAGTATATGTTCGAATCCAGGATAATTCTCAACATCCTCTGTATTAGCCATTTGTCCACCTGGGATACCACGTTCAATCATTAATGTACTCAAATTCGCACGTGAAGTATATACAGCTGCTGTCATTCCAGCAGGACCTGCTCCAATGATAATAACATCATAAATCTTTTCTTCAGTCATACCCAAACACTCCTTATATATATTCATCATATCTTACGTTTAATATGAACTCATCACTATACTCTTATCCTATAAAAGTAATCAGTAACCGTCCATAAATATGCTCACACCTTGCTCATTAAGTCTTACTATTTTGATGTGAAGGTTACTATTTTGACCTTTCGTGAAGAATATTTTCTGAAGAGAATATCTAAATTGAACAAATGTTGATTTTCGTGGGACGACAATACCCGCTTATACCTGGCTCGACAAAAGGGAAGAATTGATAGGAGGCTCTAACAGTACCCAAACAAAAAAACTGCCCAGAAAGACAGCTCATTTTGATTCATATGTTTGAAGTATTGATATATATTTCCTCGCGGTCGCAACCGATACATTATAAATTTGTGACATTGAAAGTTTTGTTGGCCTATTTCCTTGTGTTTTTAAGAATAGGAATTCGGCAGCAGCAGCTAATGCAGATGTATTCTTTAATTGTTCTTCTGGTAATTGCGGCAAAATATAAAACCAATGCAATAATAACTCAGATAAATTAATCTTCTCATGTTGATAGCGATTGTATAATAAATCCGCTACTAAAAATCCTTTTTCCAATTGTATCTGGTCCATATCCTCAAATTCTTCAGGTGAAGATTCCTGCTCTTTCATTTGTAAATAAAGGGCTAGGACTTCTTTTTCTCCATTGTCACCCATGTTTTTTTCCCATGGTGCAGAGCCTTCCTTTTCGGGATTAAGGGAGAGAACTTTTCTCCAGCTATAAGTAGCCAATTGTTCTTGCTTCATATGGTAGGCTGAATAAGAAAGCCAATAATAAAAAGTTGCATCTCCATCGAAACCTATCTTTTTTAACGAAAGTAACCATGGTAATGCCAATTCATATTTACCAACCATTCCAAACGAAGCCCCAAGCTTGTAGCGATGCTCAGTCAGAATAGGATACACAACCTTTAGGTGATTTGTTAAGAAGTCAACTTTATCGTCATTTCGGAGATAATAATGTATGACAAGCATGTTACACATTGCATGTAAATTCCCAATATTTTTTTTGAGAACTTCATCTAGAATAGCAAGTGCTTTCTCAGTCTCACCTATATAAAAATGGGATAATGCAAGATTATTATGTGCAGACCAGAATTCCGGATGTCCTTCTAGTAATTCATTCAGAATTCCAATTGCATCATGAAATTCGCCTGCTTCCATGAGCTCGCGAGCATGATCCTGTAGAAAAATCAGATCATCCTCATCCTCTTCTGAATCTGGCTCTATACAAAGAACTTCTAATAAATCTTCTGTTTCTTCACTGAACTCACCATTTGGAGCTAGCTCTACGTATTTAAATGCATGCTTTTTAGCCTCGTGAAATAGTCCAAGATGAGCATAATTATTTGAAATAAAGAAGTAGCATTCAACCATCTCTGGATCAAGTTCTTCGATAACTATCTTCAAATATTCTGTTGATAACTGATATTGTCCTGTATCAGATAGCACTGCTGCTAATTGACATAGAATCATCGGTTCCTCAGGCTCTAATTCATGCGCCCTCTTTAACAGTTCTATCGCTCTATCAAACTCTTGCTTTTGGTAGGCACGTACGCCTTTTTTATAATAAAAGTCTCCATCTATATGAAAGGGAATAACAATTGCCTTTTGCTTTGTTGCACCCACTAAATTATTCCTCCCCTCAAACCCTTCAATTCATGAACTCTCATTATATCACACGGTGCAAGTTACAGTCACTCCCTGATATTTCATCAAGAATTGAAACCAAAGACATTCTCTTTGAGTGGCTGAGGAAGATATCTTTGTTGTGATGAATTACACGTTGGAAGGTAGTAGGAAATAAGAAACTAAAAGAAGTAATTGGTATTTCTAATGCTTGTGATGGTAGTATTCCCAGTAAATGAAAACCTTGATTGAACTAGCATGAAATAGTGTCTTTTGGTATGTGAGGTATGGTATGTTTCCGGAGTGACGGTGATGAAAACATTTGCAAGTTATGTGTATTTCATGCACTAAAGCGGTGGGGGACTGTCCCCCACCGCTTTAGTGTGATAAAACCTCTTTATTTGTTATGGCGCTCTTCTAATGCTTTTAGGATTCGGTCAAGTGGTAGCTTTTGTTCTTGAAGTAGTACTAGAACATGGTAAAGGAGATCGGCCACTTCCCATGTTAGTTCTTCTGGGTCACGGTTTTTAGCTGCAATTATGACTTCGCCT
This sequence comes from Bacillus sp. (in: firmicutes), assembly GCA_041611945.1. Taxonomy (GTDB): domain Bacteria; phylum Bacillota; class Bacilli; order Bacillales; family SA4; genus Bacillus_BS. The sequence continues at coordinate 7,031 of JBFILZ010000025.1, read as the reverse complement.
GCTTCTTCACCGACCTTTTTAAGAATTTTGTCTACACCTTTTTCAAATAAATAGGTTGTGTACGCACCTTCTGGGCGTTCCTGTTCACGAGTAGCAATTACCGTTTCTAGTTCGTTTAGAATCGCAAATCTATCCGTAACAACACTTTGTTCCACACCTGTTAACAAGGTGTTAAAGCAAGTATATGATCCTGTATGGCAAGCTGGACCAGAAGGTACAACTGTTACAAGAATAGCATCTTGATCACAATCGTATTTCATTGATACAATTTTCTGGGTATTCCCAGATGTCGCCCCTTTATGCCATAGTTCTTGTCTAGAACGACTGAAAAACCAGGTTTCACCTGTTGCCACGGATTTATTTAGGGACTCTTCATTCATGTATGCAAGAGTTAACACCTCTTTACTCACAGCATCCTGAACAATGGCAGGAACTAATCCTTTTTCATCGAACTTCACTTTCTCTATGCTCATCTGACAGTCACTCCTTTCTCACGAAGATATTGCTTTACTTCCTTCACGGATGTTTCTTTATAATGGAAAATGGAAGCAGCCAAAGCGGCATCTGCAAAGCCATCTTCAAAAACTTCAGCAAAGTGTTCAGCTGATCCCGCTCCACCAGAAGCAATAACAGGTACAGTTACGGCAGCACTCACAGCCTTGGTCAGCTCTGTATTAAAACCTGACTTTTCCCCATCCTTATCCATGCTAGTTAACAAAATTTCACCTGCACCACGGCTCACTGCTTCACGAGCCCAAGCTACCACTTCCCATTCAGTTGCTTTTCTACCACCATGAGTAAACACACGCCATGACCCAAGCTCCTGATCATATCTCGCATCAATTGCACAAACGATACATTGGGAGCCAAAGAAATCAGCACCTTCATTAATTAAACTAGGGTTAAGTAAAGCGGCAGTGTTTACTGAAACCTTATCGGCGCCAGCACGGAGAATACGTTTCATATCATCTATAGTGTTAATTCCTCCACCAACTGTAAAAGGAATCGCAAGCTGTGAAGCAACTTGTTCGACAACTTCAATCATTGTTTTTCGGCCCTCATGTGAAGCCGAAATATCAAGAAAAACGAGCTCATCTGCTCCTTCTTCATCGTAAAACTTAGCTAATTCAACAGGGTCTCCTGCATCCTTAAGCTCTAAAAATTGGATCCCTTTTACCACTCTACCTTCCTTCACGTCTAAGCAGGGAATTATGCGTTTAGCTAGCATGAAGATTCCACCTCTTGAACTGCCGTAGCCACTGTAAATTGGTTCGTATATAATGCCTTCCCCACTATGGCTCCACCCACACCAACTGAAGCAAACTCCTTTAATTTTTTCAAATCATTGAGTGAACTTACTCCACCAGAAGCAATTACATTTTGACCAGTTAGCTTTGCCAATTCTACAACTGCATCGACATTTGGACCTGATAACATTCCATCGGTCGCAATATCTGTAAAGATAAAGGTTTCGGCTCCGTATTCCATTAGTTCTAACGCTAAGTCCGTCGCTTTCACAGATGATGTTTCAAGCCAACCTTCAGTTGCCACATATCCATTTTTTGCATCTAGACCAATGGCAATTTTAGGTCCATAAGAACGAAGCATCTCCTTCACGAATTGAGGATTATTGATTGCAGCACTACCGAGGATGACACGATCAACACCATTCTCTAAGTAATATTCCACATCATAACTCGTTCGGATCCCGCCGCCAATTTGAACTTTTGACGAAAGTTGTTTTGCCACTTGAAGTACATACTGATCATTCACACGTTTGCCAGCTTTCGCTCCATCTAAATCAACCATATGTATCCAACTAGCACCTTCACTTGAAAATAAAGAGGCCATATCAAATGGTGAATCACCATATACCGTTTCTTTGTCGTAATCACCTTGCATCAGTCTTACACACTTACCACCACGCATATCAATAGCTGGATAAATTGTAAACGAACTCATCTAGGCCTCTCCCTTCTCTACAATGTTTACATAGTTTTTTAACATGTCCATACCGAGTGTACTACTTTTTTCAGGATGAAATTGTGTGCCAAATACATTTTGTTTTCCCACAACTGCTGGTACTTCAACATCATATGTACTACTTGCTAGCACTATTTCCTTGTCCAATGTATCAACATGATAAGAGTGCACAAAGTAAACATAACCCTCTGTTAATTCTGCTAGAAATGGATTTTTTGAAGAATTATGATACGTTAGTTGGTTCCAGCCCATGTGTGGAACCTTGTAGCTCTTACCTTCTCTATCCACTCCGCTAAAACGGGTTACTCGTCCTTGAAGTAATCCCAGTCCTTGCGTAAGACCATTTTCATCACTTTCTTCAAAAAGCAACTGCATACCAAGGCAAATCCCTAATAGTGGTTTCCCAGCAGCTGCCTGCTCTTTTATTAACTCCGTTAATCCCGTTTCATTCAAAATGCCCATTGCATCCTTGAACGAGCCAACTCCTGGTAAGATCAATCCATCCGCTTTTTTCAATTCACTAACATTTCCAGATAGAAAATAGTCCACCTCAAGACGTTCTAACGCCTTACTAACGCTAAATAAATTCCCCATGCCATAATCTATAATACCAATCATTTATAACATCCCCTTCGTCGATGGGACCCCCTTAATTCTTGGATCAATCGTTGTTGCCTCATCCAATGCACGTCCTAAAGCTTTAAAAATAGCCTCGATAATATGATGTGTATTTTGACCATAATGAACAATGACGTGAAGGTTCATTCTTGCCTCTAAGGCTAGTTTCCATAAGAATTCATGAACGAGTTCAGTATCAAACATTCCTACCTTTTGACTTGGAAACTCAGCACGGAATTCGAGATGTGGACGATTACTTAGATCAACCACTACCTGCGCTAAAGCTTCATCCATCGGAACAAAAGCATTTCCATATCGCTTAATTCCTTTTTTATCCCCAAGAGCATCTTTTAAGGCAATACCTAAACAAATCCCGATATCCTCTGTTGTATGATGATCATCAATTTCAATATCCCCGTTTGCATCCACATTTAGATTAAATTGGCCATGTTTAGCAAATAAATCAAGCATGTGATTCATAAAAGGGACAGCTGTTTCTAATTTAGTTTTTCCTTCACCATCAATCATAAATTGAAGCGAAATTTGTGTTTCATTCGTTTTTCTTTCCACAAGTGCTTGACGTATTTCTGCCATTATAAATCCTCCATTCGATATTCAACTGCACGTGCATGTGCTTCAAGACCTTCTAATCTAGCAAATGCCGCTATTTTTTTTCCGTTTTCCTTCATTGCTTGTTCACTATATGATATAACACTTGATTTTTTCATAAAATCATCCACATTTAAGGGACTGGAAAAACGAGCCGTACCGTTTGTTGGCAGAACATGATTGGGACCCGCAAAGTAATCCCCTACAGGCTCTGAACTATATCTTCCTAAAAATATTGCTCCAGCATGTCTAATTTTCCCTAGTAAATCCATCGGGCTTTCTGTTAACACTTCCAAATGCTCAGGAGCAAGTTCATTCACAAGTTCAATTGCTTCGTTTAACGTATCTGTTACGTATATTGCACCATAGTTTTCAATCGAAGCTTTGGCAATTTCTCTTCTTGGTAGAGTCTCTACCTGCTTCATAACTTCAGCTTTTACCGCGTTTGCTATTGATAGAGATGTCGTAACGAGCACACTAGAAGCTCGTTCATCGTGTTCAGCTTGTGACAAGAGATCAGCAGCAATTTCATTCGGTCTCGCTGATTCATCTGCCAAAACAACAATCTCACTTGGACCTGCAATCATGTCAATCGATACATGCCCAAATACCTCACGCTTGGCCAAAGCCACATAAATATTCCCTGGCCCCACAATCTTATCTACTTTAGCAATACTTTCCGTACCATATGCTAATGCAGCAATTGCTTGAGCTCCACCAACTTTATAAATTTCAGAGACACCAAGCTCATTCGCCGCAACCAAAACACCTGCTGGAAGATTCCCGTTTTTCGTTGGAGGGGACACCATAACAATTCGTTTAACTCCCGCAACTAATGCAGGAATGACATTCATTAGTACAGAAGAAGGATAAGCAGCCAAACCACCAGGTACATACATCCCAACAGAATCTAAAGCTGTTATCTTCTGCCCAAGTATCGTCCCATTTTCTGAAGTTGTTATCCATGATTCTCGTTTTTGTCTTTCATGATAATCTTTAATATTAGTAGCTGCTTCACGAATAATTGATAGCAGTTGGTCGTCAAGCTCTTGATAGGCTTGTTGGATTTCTTCTTCCGTAACCTTCAAATGACCCAATTTCACTTGGTCAAATTTTTCGGTAAAAGTGAAAAGCGCATCATCCCCGCCTTTTCTAACCTCCGTGATAATATCTAACACAGCCAAACGTTGTTCATCAGTGCCTTGCTCGATTGTACGCTTGATGGAAGCAGAGTCTGGATTAATAACTATATTCATTGGTACACTCCCTTACTGAATTACCTTTGATAAACGGTCCACTAATTCGTCAATAATTTGATCTTTCACTCGATAACTCACTGGATTCACAATAAGTCTAGATGTAATTTCACCAATTCGTTCGAGCTCCACAAGACCGTTCTCCTTCAGTGTTTTACCAGTGGAAACAATATCCACAATACGATCTGCTAACCCAATCATAGGTGCAAGTTCAATCGACCCATTAAGCTTAATGATTTCGACTTGCTCTCCTTGCCCTCGAAAATAACTCGAGGCTACGTTCGGATACTTTGTCGCGACCTTTTGTGCAACATCTCGAAGTGGTGTATTTGGCAAACCCGCAACTGCAAGATGACATGCGCTAATTTTTAAATCAAGTACTTCGTAGACATCACGAGCTTCTTCCATCATGACATCTTTTCCAGCAATCCCAACATCGGCTACCCCATGTTCAACATAGGTTACAACATCCATCGGCTTTGCTAAAATGAACCTCATACCCGCTTCTTCAATATCTAGAATCAACTTCCTTGACTCATCAAATTCCTCTGGTAAAAGATAACCAGCCTGTCTCATAAGCTTAGCTGCTTCTTCAAAAATCCGTCCTTTTGGCATCGCTATTGTAAGGAAAGTATTCATGTTAATTCTCCCTTCCTATGAAATAAGAGACCTCTTTGAATTTCAATGTAAAAACATCGATATCACGAACTCCTGCTATATCTTGGAACACAATCTTTACTCCTTGAGCTCTTCTTTCAGTGGCATACTCATATGCAGCATCTCTATTTTCAAAACTAAATAATACGCATTCCTGTTCCTTAACCTCTATTGATTCAGTTAAAGTCTCAAGCAAGTAATCAAGACGAATTGCAAATCCGGTTGCATTTGCAGGTCGCTCAAATTGCTTTAATAACTGATCATATCGCCCACCACCGCAGATTGGATACCCTACTTTTGGCGAATACCCTTCAAACAATATGCCTGTATAGTAACTCATATGAGGCACTAGGTTAAAATCTAACTTCACATAGGAAGTAACCTTATAGGCATCCAAAGCCTTCCAAAGTTGCTTCAATTCCTCTAATGCTCGGACAGATTCTTCATTTTGAACGAGCTCACTAGCCTTTTGCAATATATCATCTTTTCCTCTTAATTGAAGAATCGCAAGTAACCTTCCCTTATCTATAGAAGATAACGATAATCCATCCACATGCTCACGGTACCCTACATAATTTTTCTCATATAAAAAGCGTCTAATCTCTCGTACTCTTTTTTCATTACCCAATACTTCAGAAAACAGGGCATTAATAAAGCCGATATGACCGATTGCAACTGTTAATGTCGTTAAACCAGCTTGAAGAAGAGAGTTAATCATCAATGTAATCACTTCAGCGTCTGCACTAGAAGTACCGTCCCCAATAAGTTCTACACCTAACTGTTCAAACTCCGCTGGCCTCCCGCCTTCACGCTGTTGAGCCCGAAATACATTGGTATCATAAGCGAGCCTCAGTGGATAGCCACCCGTATACAATCTTGAGGCTGCGAGTCGCGCAATTGGAGCCGTCATATCCGGTCTTAAAACAAGTGTATGCCCCTGTTGATCCATCAGTTTAAATAATTGCTGATCTAATATTGCAGAAGCCTCTCCAACCGTTTCATAAAATTCAAGTGTCGGCGTTTCCAAAAACTCGTAACCCGAACTTTCCAGCACAGTAGAAATTCTATCGCGTGTTTCCTTTTTTCTGCTAAATAAATTAGGCATCGTATCACGCATACCTATTGGTTTTTCAAACATCTTTCGCTTTGACATAAGGACACTCCCCTTCATTAAATACATCGAATAGCTTATTTATGTATACCTATAAAAATAGTAAGTGTAGTTTAGGAATATATTTTTTAAAAATATATATAGTTTGAATTGAATTTTAAGATTAAGTATAGTCTGAATCCTTTAGTTCGCTAATGTGGTAGTAAAGTAAAGTTAATTGTAGTTTACACATAATTCATGGTACAGTCAATTATTTTCCGCCTGAATATAGGTCCCAATAAATTCTAATATCTTCTTTGAACCTACACATAGTCCTGCCACTTAATCTTCAATCTTATAATGTCATAACGATATATTCCCTTAAACCTTGCTTTAATAACCGAATTAGCAAATATTTGTTTTGTCGGTGATAAAGGCGTTCTAATTTATCCATTATATAAATTCAATCACAATTACTTGGTGAAAATGACCTGGATTTTCATTTGCAAACTTAATTATTAACAGTGTTTAATAATTTGGCTACCCTGAAAATAAGGGGATCTTCGTTCCAGAACACTCGCTTTCCGTGGGGCGGGCGGTGAGCCCCTCGGCGATAGCTCCTTCGGTGTCTCACCTGTCCCGCTGCTCCCGCCGGAGTCTCGCACTTTCCACTTCAATCAACTTCGTTTGAAAAAATCAACATTGAGCTTTAACAGAGCCAATAATTTCAGCTGATTATCTAGTTCTTCCAGTCGGCCTCATGGGTAATAAGCCAATTCTCCGATTTATAAGCCGAAATGATACTTTTATAAGCGGTT
>JBFILZ010000024.1:0-28070 GCA_041611945.1 Bacillus sp. (in: firmicutes) | reverse complement strand
CCATGTTTGAAGGGAAGTTAAAGAATAGTAGAGATTTTTTTAATAAGGTATATAATAAGGGGTATCAAATTCCATTGGTAGTAAATACTCAAGTGAAGTAGCGTTTTTAATTTGTAAAGTTAGTCTTTTTCATCTTGGCTCACCGCCCGCCCCACGGAAAGCGAGTGTTCTGGAATGAAGATCCCCTTATTTTCAGGTTAGCCTTCATCTTAAAAGGAAAAATTTGTTGAAAAAGATAATGAAGGAAAATAATGAATAAAAACCGACGACTTCATACACTGACAATTAAGAGTGAACATTATCTGTGATATAGTTCACTTAATTTGTCAGATTGATGGTATGGAAGAGGAGGAACTGTAATAAATTGACCTATTATACTACTCATTCTGAAGCAGCAGTTTTGTTTTTTTCAAGGAAATAATAGACAAATACTCTGAAAATTATTGGCAAAATTATGTATATAGGTAGAGAATAGTAATACTTCCAACTTATTGGTTTATAAATACCTATAAACTTTAAGATTGGTTCTGCCCCGAATGCTGCGATTATGCCAATAACCGTATTTCCTAAAATGAAATGTTTCCATTTGGGAAAATAATAATATACAAGCATATAACCAACGGGTATTAATGTGAAATTATATGGATTTAATCCGCGATTTGTTTGGACTAGTTGGTATGGATAGCCCCATCTACCGGTCATTACACCAAGTTCGTCTAATTGAGAAGACAACAACCCAATTAGAAGTCCGAATGATAATACCTCTGCCTTATATTTTTTGGGAATTACTTTATACCAAATAATCCAGGGAACAATAAACATTGTTAACAATAACCACCACTGGATCGAGAAAATGTCATGGCCAATCCAATAATCAAATCTCAAATGATGCAACTCTTTTTGTACGTCCATTATTTTATTGAATTCCGGATACGACATTTATTTCAACCTCAATTCCATAGTAGGTATTCATATATTATTTATTATTTACTTGAAATTATACAAATATGAATAAATCACATTAGAATATGTAGTTTTATACGTATATACTAATTGAAGCATCTATTGTTTTAGAAGTTTAATAAACCAACGAAATCTATATTTAAGGTAGTGTCGTATTTTGAAGGAATATGTCTAATTTTTTTACGAATTAATATTTTATTTATTGGTATTATTAAAGTAGTAAAAAAGAACTATATATGCTTTAAATTCTTGAAGAATTGCTAAGGCTAAACACTTTACGTAACAAGCAACTTTTTTGAAATGACCTTGAAGTTTAACAGGGCCTGATAATCAATTATTTTTTGAAGATTTAATATAAAAAGATTCATGCGCTTTCATTTCATTAGAGTCAATCGCGCATCATTAAAATAGGTAGAATTAAATGATGTGAAGTTTGATGCATCTAAGTACGAAAAACTCTAAATGAACATGGTGGGGACAAAAATGTATAGAAAAATCAGTTATTTTATTTTATTGAACATACTAGTATTTTTAACGAGTTGTAGTCTATTCGAACCAATTTCTCAACATGTCATTAAAGCAGAGAAAGGGACAATGGAGCTCAAAAACTGGAACTTCGGTGAAGATGGAGTTATTCGATTGAATGGGGACTGGGAGTTTTATTGGCAGAAACGGTTAAACTTACAAGAAAAAGATAAACAATATATAACCGTTCCTTCAACTTGGACAAGCAAAAAGGATCTACCTGGTTATGGGTATGCGACTTATCGTCTAGTCATTGATCATCTGGAAAAAAACAGTGAATATGCATTGGTAATACCTTCAGTATCAACTTCTTACGACCTTTGGATAGATGGGGTTTTGGTGGCATCGGCCGGTAAACCAAGTGTAAATAAAGAGACAACAATTCCATATTATCTCCCGCAAAAAGTTTATTTTTCAACAATGAGTACTAAAGCAGAAATCGTTATGCAAGTTTCAAATTTTCATTATCGAGATGGAGGTATTTGGGAAAGTATTTATTTTGGGACAGCAAAACAAATAGAGGATCGAGAAATTGACATACTAGCTTATCAAATGATTATACTTGGTTGCTTATTGCTTTCTGGTCTATACCATGTTGTGCTATTCATACTGAGGAGACAGAATAGAGCTGTTTTATTCTTTAGTTTGGTTTGTTTTATAGTATGTATTCGAATATTAGTAACAGATAAAATTATGTTAATAAATTTTTTCCCTGAAATTCCTTGGAGCATGATAGTAAGACTAGAATACCTAACTTATTATACATCTGTACCTTTGTTTTGTTGGGTCTTACATACAATATATCCTAATTACATTTCAAATAAATTCTGTAAGTTTTTTACAATACTTAGCATTGTATTTTCGTTACAAGTCCTTTTTACTGAAATACCAACATTCACTAAGTATATTGTTATCTTTCAAGTATTCACTTTACTAGGAATAATTTATGTAACCTTTGGTTTAATAAAAGCTCTAAAAGACAAGCAAGAAGGAGCATTAATAGTAAATGTATGTGCAGCTTTCCTGTCTTTAACGGTTATCAATGACATACTCTCCTTATATAGTATTATTCAAACCTATCGTTTGTCCTCGCTTGGATTATTTGTTTTTATCTTTTCACAATCGTATATAATTGCGAACAGATCAGCAAAAGCCTTTTCCGAAATGGAAAGAGTGTCAAATGAGCTTGCTCTCTTAAATATAACACTTGAAGAGAAAGTGATTGAGAGAACCAAATCACTTGAAAGATCAAAAGAAGAATTAGAAAAAATCAACGTTCAGTTGAAAAGTTGGTCTTTTCAAGATCAACTTACTCAAATACCTAATCGACGGTACTTTGATGAAGTCTTTGATCAAGAATGGGGACTAGCGACTCAAAACAAAAGTCCATTGGCTGTTATATATTTTGACATTGATCATTTTAAACTATATAACGATTCTTATGGACATGAAGCAGGGGATGAATGCTTAAGACAGGTTGCTACTACGTTAAGAGAGAACCTAATTAAATTTAATGGGTTTGTTGCTAGAATGGGAGGAGAAGAATTTGTAGCGATTTTAAGTGATGTAGATGAAGCGAGTTTACAAGAAATTTGTGAAGCTTGTAGGAAGAACATTCATAGTTTAAAGATTCCTCATGAAGCTTCTCCATTAGAAAAAGAAGTGACAGTAAGTGTCGGTGCTGCACTAGTTGTTCCAAATGAAAAGGTAAAGGGAAGGGAATTAATAAATGCTGCAGACGAATCTCTTTACGAAGCTAAGGAAAAAGGAAGAAACCAAGTTTATATTAATTTGATATGAAAAAATATATATTAAAACTATACTTATAGAATCTAGTACCTATAATTAACTTTAAATGGTTCTAGTTATTTAATTAAAAGTTCTGTCAAAGCTCCCAGTTGATTTTTCAAGAAGTGGATTGAAGTGGAAGATATGAGACTTCGTCCGCCCCGCGGAAAGCGAACGTCATGCAGCTGAAATCAACAACGTTTAACAGTGCCAAATAAAAAGACATTTCCTGACAAAATGGAGATGTCTTTTTATTTAGCACTGTTTATAAGATCTTTGTTTTTGGCTGTTTTTGAAGGATGATCCCCAGAAAGTGAGAATCCTGAAGCAGCAATAAACAGACTCAGTTAGCAGTGTTGAATTAGTAAAAAGAGACAATGTTTACCAAAATAGATTTTTATTTAGGACAAATTTCCAATTTAAGCAAAGAAATAAATTGACAAAATAGGCCATGAAATGACAAAAACTAGAAAATCACTATAATAACCCTCGGAATAAAAATATCTAGATAGTAAACTACAGACTATTGAATCACGCCATTTAAATCCGAACGGAACCAATAGACAATAAGAGATATAGGTGACTAAGTTTATGGAATTGAAAATAAAGTAATAAGGGAAGTTACAATAGTTCAAAGATGTAAACGACATTTCTGCTATATTTATGTAGGAATTAGTCGAACACTAATTATTGCCATTTATATATGGTGAATTTATCATATTGATATAGGTCTCAAGGACTAATATCAATTATTATCATTTAGGTATTAATTCATATATAAGAGAATCATTGGTTAGGGTTTTAATTAATATTAGTAAAAGAAGGGAGGTAGTTTTTTTGAATATACTACGAAATCATAAGAAAAAAAATAATACCTTATCAATTAAAGAAAACGATCATTATCAAATACTAAATAACGAGCAACAGATTTATGTTTTTTCAATGGAGACATTTGAACTGGTAGTAACAAATGAGCCAGCTACTAAGTACTCTCACTATTATGTAGATGACCTTTCAACTTATACCTTTTTAGATTTAGTAGATGAAAATTCAAAAAAACCACTTCAATCATTAGTGGAAAAATTACATACGGGAATAGCAAATGATCTTTCTTTGAAGGTGAATTTTAAGAAAGGTGATCACTCATATATTCCTGTAATGATCCAACTGCAGATAATTCGAAAAAAAGATCAATCTTATTGTTTAGCAATCGTTGAAGAAATTACAGATGAAACAAGAGTAAATAGTACATATACTGATTTTTCAGTGCATAATCCAGGTAAATTAATGTTTTACGAAAGGCTTAAGACGGCAATTTCACAAGCTAATCAAGATGAAAGTCTAGTTTGTATTCTTATGCTTGATCTTGATCGTTTTAAAAATATTAATCATTCTTTTGGAAAAAAACTTGGAGATGATCTACTAAAAAAAATTCCAGATAGGTTACAGGCTTTTGTTCGAGAGAATGATACCTTTTCGCGATTTGAAGGAGATGAATATTTTTTTATTTTTCGTAATCTCCGTTCAATAAATGATGCAATTCAAATTACAGAAAGATTAATTCAATCTTTTACAAAATCCTTTCATATTAAGGGACATGAACTTTTCATCACGCCGAGTATCGGAATGAGTATTTATCCATATGACGGATCTGAAATAGAGACTTTAATGATTAATGCGGAGACAGCGATGTATAAAGCAAAGGAAAATGGAGGTAACAACTATCATTTATATAATGCTACTTTAAATTCTATTGTATTAGAAAAGCTAGTTTTGGAGAATAATTTGCGTAAAGCAATAGAGTCAAAAGAGTTTATATTGTATTATCAGCCGTTAGTAGATGCAAAGTCAGGTGAGGTTGTTAGCCTGGAAGCACTAATACGTTGGAACCATCCCACTATGGGAATAATAGCACCCTCAGAATTCATTCCATTTGCAGAGGAAATTGGTGTAATCGGAGCAATTGGAGATTGGGTGTTGAAAGAAGCATGTAGTCAATTAAGGAAATGGCATGATATGGGGTATACCTCGCTATCGATGTCAATTAATCTATCGGCACTTCAATTTCGAGATAAAGAGTTTCAACCGAAATTATTGAGAATTCTAAAATCCTATCAAATAGATCCACAATTTTTGAACATAGAGATTACCGAAACAAGTGCAATGGAATTCTCTAATAAATGTGTTGAAATCTTTAATGAATTTAAAAAGAGTAATTTCAAAATATACATTGATGATTTTGGAATTGGTTATTCATCCTTAAGCTATCTTAAACAGTGGACAATAGACATACTTAAGATTGATAAATCGTTCATTAGAGAAATTGTCTACTGTTCAGAGAACAAAGAAATTGTTTCCGCTATCATTAATTTAGCTCACGCATTAGGCATTAAAGTGATTGCTGAAGGAGTGGAGAACCAAGAGCAAATGGATTTACTTCTCTCTCTTAATTGTGATGTTTTACAAGGTTATTATATTAGTGTTCCGCTACCAAAGCCTAAAATGGAGCATTTTTTATTACAGCATTCTAAACAAAAGTTAATTATTTGAGAGCTCGATATAGTTACAGAATTATTGAAAGAGTTAGTAATTGCAGAATCCCTAAATAAGGTTTAACTGAAAGCTTACAAATACACCTAATTTAAGGTGTCATATAATAATAGATATGGAAAAGGTAAACTTATCGAAAGGTGAGGGCACAAAGCCTAGGGTCTAAGGTGACGAACGTTACTATGATTGCCTGGTTGCCGAATAGCTGAATGTGTGTTCTAATGCTATTCCAACACTGGAGTAGCATTTTATTTTTGGCTCTGTTAAAAAGCTCCCTGTTGATTCTTCAAGAAGTTGATTGAAGTGGAAGGTGTGAGACTCCGTCGGGAGCAGTAAGACAGGTGAGTCACCGAAGGCGCTAGTGCCTAGTTTGTTCACCGGCCGCCCCACAGCTGAAATTAACAACAAAGTATAACAGAGCCTTATTTTTTATAAATACATCATGAATTTTAAAAAATTGACTAAATTTAAGGAGGTTGAGGAATGAGTATGCAAAAGCAATTTATAGTTTCTGCCATTAAAATTAAATACACTATCAATAACGATAATGCTTAATAAGGAGGTAGGGAAATTGTTGATTAAAAAGAAAACATCCATTTTTGTTGCTTTTATCGTGTTTCTAACTATGATCTCACTTTCAACATCTGTCTTTGCAAATAGTGGTGGTTCATTAGAAAGTTCAGATGCCCATATTGCATTACGTGATACTACATTACCTGAAATCGGAACAACAATAACAACGGTAGATTTTCTTGGTAGAATCGCCGCTGGTGATGATGGTATTACAGATAGACATATTAACATCACAGCAAATATTTTAAAAGATTACACAATGCCAACTCTAAAGTACACAATGTCTTTTGATGTACTAAAGCAAAAATTCCCTCAACTTAGAAACACTCCATTCAAAATAATTCTGTTTTCAAATGAAAATAGTTACCGAAATGCGCTAGTAACAGCGGGAGTCCCTTCTGAATCTATAGAAAATATGGTTGCGAATACTGGTGGGATTACAGATGGGACAAGAGTGTGGATCCCATTATATTCCTATAATGATAAGTCCTTATATGCCCATTTTTTAACCCATGAATTAACCCATGTAATACTTCATCATACGGGCCTTGATGAAAAAACTCCTATTTGGATAGAAGAAGGATTGGCAGTTTTTAATGGTGTATATGCACAGAGATTGGTAAATCCACTTAAGGCTAAACTAACAGTGGACCAATTAATCTATGGTTTAAAGGAATATAAAAATGATGGTGGAACATTCTCACTGTATTCTAATCAATCTATTCTTTTAAATTCTACATATAACGTAGAAGCACTTTATTTCGTAGCAGTAAGAAACCTGATTAAACAAAAAGGTATAGTTGGAGTTAATCGATTGATTGAAAACTTAGCAACTAGTGACATAAATAGGAGTTTTTATTCTGTATATGGCATGACCATTACTAGTTTTGAGAATGCCTTATTAAGTCGAGTAAATGGTTCAGCGTATGACTTATCTAATTCTAGTATTATTGAGGATACTCTTGAAGTTATTTTTAACCCGGGCTATCGAATTGGTTGGTAAAATATAGAGTTTCTTATATCTATATATAAATATAGAATACAAATTAATAGCTCGACCAAATTGTGGCTTAATCTTGATTTATATATTTAGGCGGACATATTTTTAAAAGAAAAGTAAAAGGAAACTTTTCACTATAAATATGTCCGTCATACATAAAGAAGTAATATCAAGGTACTGTCTCCGTTGAAAGGAGTAACGAAATATGAAATTGAGTAATCAAACAATGTTGAGTACGTACTTATATTGTTGCTTAGGGATATATATTTTCTTGTCCTTTTCTTATATAAGACCAATGAATTTAACCGAGTGGATAGCTATCCTAATTATAGCAGTTATAGCAGCTTTGTTTGAGTTGCGTCCAATCTCACTTCCAAGTGGTGAAGATCTTTCATTTGTCTCTCCTCTACTCTTTATCCCTAGTATATTATTTGGTTTCTTTCCCGTTGCTTGTATTGTATTCATCTTTTGTCTCATATTGGTTGTGACAAAACCTTCAGCTTGGAAGCCTATCGCTTTCAACGGAGTGCAGTATGCCTTATCTGCATATGTGGCATTGGGAATATATCAGCTGGCTGGCGGACAAATAGGCTCCTTAAACTTAAACAATGTCCTATCTTATAGTGCATATATTTTTTTCTATCATATTATGAATTTAATTTTTGTGAATTTTTACACATATATTCGAAATCGCTCATTTATTTCACTTGATCTAAGGTCCATGGTAGTTTATTTTAATTTAATGGCATTTGGAACACTTGTTACAAAAGTGATCGAAATAGATGGGTTAATTGGACTTGTTCTTTTCACGATTGTCCTTTGGGGACTAGGCATTTCCTATCGAACGTACTATAAAATGTATAATGATTTTAAGTTACTATCTATAAAAGATGGATTAACAAACCTTTACAACCACCGATTTTTTCAACAAAAAATTCATGAGATTGTTCTATCAGAAAAAGAGTGTTGTCTATTATTATTAGATCTAGATAATTTTAAGGTTTACAATGACAAATTAGGGCATCCGCAAGGAGATATTTTGTTAAGAGACATATCTACGTTATTACTTGAGAATGCACCGAAAAATGCATATGTATGTAGGTATGGGGGAGAAGAGTTCGCAATAATTCTACCAGGAGTTAAGCGTGAAAACGGAATGAAACTGGCTGAAAAAATTAGACTGTCCATCTTTCAGTCTGATTTTTATGGAGCTGAAAATATGCCGCTAAATAGGATAACTGTATCAATCGGTGTGTCTGTATACCCTCAAGTAAAAACGAAAGAACAATTAATTAAAGCTTCAGATATGGCTCTCTATGAGGCGAAGAAATCTAGGAATACAGTTGCTTCGTTTTCAGCGTAGATTGTAAATATGGTGGTTTAGTAAGCTAATAGAAAGCCCATTTTGAAAAAAACAAATGGATTCAAATCATCCATCAACTTTAAGACAATTAGTGGATTTTGAAATACACAAGATAAATAAAATCCCCTTCTGATGATCCAAAGGAGATTTTACTTGTTGTTTCTATTACATTAATTTTGTAATAAATGTTGTGGCGATTCCAAAGTAGATAAGTAAAGATAATATATCATTAATAGTAGTAATTAATGGACCAGAAGCTACAGCTGGATCTACATTGAATTTATATAAAACGAGCGGAATGACAGTTCCAGCTAATGTACCAATAATTAACGTAATGAGTAAGGAACTTCCAACGACTAATCCTAATGCGAAATTTCCTTGCCATATAAAAGCAATAATTGAAATCATAATGGCACACGTAATCCCTATGATAATTCCGACCCATAGTTCACGGAAAATTAGTTTTAGTACTTGTTTATAATTCAAATCCTGAGAAGCCAATCCTCTAACAACAACTGCAAGGGATTGTGTTCCAGTATTACCAGTCATCCCGGCAATCATTGGCATAAAAAAGGCTAATGCGACTACTTTATCCAAAGTTAATGAGAATCCATCGATAATACTGCCTGAAATAAGTCCAATGAATAATAATAAAATAAGCCAGGGAAGGCGCCTATAAGCAGCAACAAGAGGTTTTGTATTGAAATCAATTGATTTACCTGAAGCAGATAATTTCTCAATATCTTCATTTGCTTCTTGTATCACGACATCAATTATATCGTCTACAGTGATAACACCAACTAATATATCGTCTTCTTCAATTACGGGGATAGAGACAAAGTCATAGCGACTAATTAATTTGGCAACATCTTCTTGATCCGTATTAACATCTACCTTTACAACGCGACTATACATTATATCTTCAATTTTGTCGTGTAGATTACCTAGTAACAAATCCTTATAAGAGATAACCCCAACTAACTTCTTTTCTTCGTCAATAACATATAAGTAGTTTAAATATTCAGCTAGTTCAGCAAAGTGTTTTACTTTATCAACAGCCTCTTTAATAGAAAAATGCTTAGGGATCCATACATAGCGATTATTCATCATTCTACCAGCAGTTTCAGGTGCATAGTTCATTAAATTTTGTACGATTTCTGATTCTTCTTTTTTCATTTCTGATAGTAGTTCTTCTATTATTTCAGGCTTTAAGTCAGATAATAAAGAAGCCAAATCATCATTTTCCATTAAATCAAAGACTTTTGTTGATTTTTCAATTCCCAATTTATAGAGAATATCTAACTGAACATCGTTTTCTAATTCCTGCAATAGTTCAGTAAGTTGTTGAATAGATAAATAAATCAAAAACTTATTTTTATGTTTAGTTGAAATATACTGATATTGTTGAGCCATATCGTAAGGCTGTAATTCATCAATAATCTCCTGAAAGGATTTTTTCTTTCCTTCTTTTAATGTTTGAATGAGAGCAAGGGTTAGTTCATTTTCAGTCATGTTCAAAGTCAAGGGATCCATTTCTCCTTTCTAAGGTGGATATATAACCTGTATTCTTTAATTAAGTAGTGGTAATAGGTTAAGTATAACCCTGTCGTATATTTAATAACAACTATCTAAGATCTATAAAAACTATAGTGAATGCAAGAATCACTCTTTAGAAAAGCTAGATTACTAGTAGTTCAATCACCTATTAAAAAGCTAGTTCCCTATTATGAGAAACTAGCTTATGTGTCCGGAAAACATAGTGAAGAAGGATAATCTTTTTTGATTATCCCTTTGGTTGCTCTAAATAAGCTGTAAAAAACCAAATATATTTCTCTAAAAAACCAAATGCATCCGCGAAAATATTCATTGTAAATTCATCTGTTGTTTGACTTACATATTGATCAACCTCACGTAAGTAACGAGCAGTTGCCGCAAAGTCATCTGCTACCACATAAGCAATTGTTTTTGCATCGTATGAGACACTTTGAGCCTCTTTAAGAGTTGCATGATTTAAAAAATCGTACATGGAGGCTAATGGGAAGAATCCTAACATTTTAATACGCTCTGCAACTCGATCAATTTCAAGAGCTACTTCTTCATATAGCGTTTGTAAGGTTTCGTGAAAATCAATGAAATCAACACCTACTACGTTCCAATGAAAATTACGGAGCTTTGTAGACACAACATGTAAATTAGCTAAGTATCGATTTAAATCATCGGATAGTCTTTTTGCATACTGAGGATCTAAGCCAATCATTTTAGCTCGATGATGAATATGAGACAATTATTCCAACCTCCTAAGTTTTATACAAAACAGTATATGGGTAGGACTGATAAACAGTTCCGAAAAATGTGATGGGTGGGATAGTTTTTGTAAGCCGAAAATAACGAGGAAAAGAACTGACTCGATGTCAATTTATTGACACCTCACCTCTGTCTATGATATTAAAATAGTAGCTAGCACTTAAAGAGTTAGAGTGCTAAATTTGTTTTTACATAATGAAAGGAGAATGGAAATGGCTAAAAAACAATTTAAAGCAGAATCGAAACGTTTATTAGAAATGATGATTAATTCAATTTATTCTCAAAAGGAAATCTTTCTAAGAGAATTGATTTCAAATTCTAGTGATGCCATTGATAAGATCTATTACAAAGCATTAACGGATGACACCTTAAGCTTTAACAAGGAAAGTTATTATATTAAAGTAATTGCGGATAAGGAAAAACGGACTCTTAAATTGATTGATACAGGAATAGGAATGACGAAAGAGGAACTTGAGAAAAATCTTGGTACAATCGCCAAGAGTGGATCTTTATCGTTCAAAAATGAAAATGAGTCGAAGGATGGGCATGATATTATCGGACAATTTGGTGTCGGTTTTTATTCATCCTTTATGGTGGCAGATGTTGTAACTGTTATTAGTAAGGCATTAGGAAGTGAAGAGGGTTACAAGTGGGAATCCAAGGGTACGGATGGATATACAGTTGTCCCTTATGACACAGATGTAGTAGGGACAGAGATTACCTTGAACATCAAGGAAAATACAGAAGACGATAATTATGATGAGTATTTAGAAGAATACCGTTTAAAGGCAATTATTAAGAAGTATTCAGATTTCATCCGCTATCCAATCAAAATGGAAGTTACTGATAGAAGACTTAAGGAAGACAGCGATAGTGAGTTTGAAGAGGTTCAAGAAGAGCAAGTCATCAATAGTATGGTTCCTATCTGGCGCAAGAATAAAAGTGAACTTACTCCTGAAGATTACGTGAATTTCTATAACGAGAAACATTATGGTTTCGACAAGCCGATAAAGCATGTTCACATCAGTGTTGATGGGGCAATCAGATACAATTCAATTTTATTTATACCTGAGAAAATCCCGTTTGACTATTATTCAAAGGAATTTGAAAAGGGCCTAGAACTCTATTCCAACGGTGTATTGATAATGGACAAGTGTTCAGATCTCTTGCCTGATTATTTCAGTTTTGTTAAAGGAATGGTTGACTCAGAAGACTTATCACTTAACATATCTAGGGAAATTCTTCAACACGACAAACAGTTAAAGATGATTGCCAAAAATATTAGCAAGAAAATCAAAAGTGAGCTGCAAAACTTATTAAAGGACGAGCGAGAAAAGTACGAAGAGTTCTATAAATCTTTTGGTAGACAGTTAAAGTATGGAGTATATAGTGACTATGGAAGCAATAAAGAATCTTTACAAGATTTATTAATGTTCTACTCATCAAAAGAAAAGAAATTAGTAACTCTAGATGAGTATGTTTCTAGGATGCCAGAGAATCAAAAATATATTTATTATGCATCAGGTGAAACGTATGAAAGAATTGAAAGATTGCCACAGACAGAGCTAGTTTCTGATAAAGGTTTTGAGATACTATATTTCATTGATGAGATTGATGAATTCGCAATCAAAATGGTAATGAATTATAAAGAGAAAGAATTTAAATCGGTATCCAGTGGAGATTTAGGAATAGAGGAAGAAGAAAGCCAACAAACTTCTGAAGAAGAGAAGTTGGAGAATAAGGAACTTTTTGATTATATGAAGAGTACTTTAGCGGGTAAGGTAAAGGATGTAAGAGTGTCGAAGAGATTACGAACTCATCCTGTATGCTTATCGACTGAAGGTGAAGTATCCATTGAAATGGAGAAAATTCTCAAGTCTATGCCTAATAATGAAAGTGTACAGGCAGACAAAATTTTAGAAATTAATGTCAATCATGAGGTGTTCAAGTCCTTAAAAGTAGCTTTTGAAACAGATAAAGAGAAGGTGAATCTGTTTACAAGCTTATTATATAATCAAGCGCTTCTTATTGAGGGATTACCAATCCAAGATCCAGTTGAATTTACGAATGATATATGTAAGGTAATGATATAAAGAAAGTGAAAGAGCATGGGATTTCCTTGCTCTTTCACTTTTTTTGAATTGTCTTTGGCTCTAGGTAACGTTATTTTTAATTTCATTTACAGGTGACTCGCTTCCACTGGGCGGGAGGGGGCAACTCGGCACTTGTGCCGTGGTGTCTCACACCTTTCACTTCAATCAACTGTTTGAAATTAAAGAGGCTCTTTAACGGAGCCACAATAATTAGTAAGCTGTTTTTCATCCTGATTTGGTATGAATTTGAAAAAGTGAAATCTAAGATTCCGACTCTTTACTTTTTAAGTTGTAGAAGAATAGATCAAAAATAAAAATCCGGGTAATTGCACGGGAAATAATATGATTTATCCCTTCTTGTACCCTCACGTTTCCTCTTTCAGTTTACAGATGACAGAGAACAGAAACATCATTTGGTACATGCTACTTTTTTAAAAGTAGGTGAAAAAATTTAAGAATCTTCTATTAAAGTTAAGTCGCAGGAGGCTCCATTCCGAACGAAGCCCATTCCTCACGGGAGGGACCGTAAATACCTGGAACTTTTAGACCTGCTTGGCGCATTAATACAGTCAATTGTCCACGATGGTGAATTTGATGCGATACTAAGATTGCTAGTGTAAGTCCATTTGCCCATTGCTCACCATACATGTCGTTCACAACAGTTAGCGTTTCATCTGTCCAATTATCTTTAATCGCCTTAATCATGGACTCACTTGCCTGGTGATATCCTTCGGCTATTTGTCGAGCTGTAGTGGGAATAACACTATCGTGTTCAGCGGCCTTAAATGATAATCCTGTGCGTGAAATCATTTCGTGAAGGGATGTGGTTATATGCCAGGAAAGTCTAGCTATCGTCCGGTCTTCATCTGTCACTTTCTGCTTTAGAGATGCATCTGTTAAGGTGTACAATAATTTTTGTGTAGATGTACTTTCATGCTGCCAATTAGAAGTAAACTCATTAATTGTCCGATACATTATTTAAACCTCCTAATAAATTCTGAATATTCTTCAAGGGTTAAATTTTGTTCATTCATGATGAGAGCGGCTTCTTTGCCGACGAATCTTAAATGCCATGGTTCGTAACTATATCCAGTTATGTTTTCCATCCCTTTTGGGTAGCGGATAATAAATCCGAATTTATGTGAATTCTCTTGAACCCACACGCCTTCCTTTGTTTCACCAAAGGTTGTTGTAATCTTAAAATTCACTGCTCTACTTGTGATATCCATGGCAAGCCCTGTTTGATGCTCGCTCTCTCCTGGGAAGGCGCTGAATTGATTTGCAATTTCATATCCATCTCGTAGGACATAGGAAGTGAATAATTGCTCTTGGGTTTGAAAGCTTCTGTATCCAGATGCACCAACTAATTGTATCCCATTATTTTCTGCCTCTACAAACATTTCTTCTATAGCTTTTGCAGCTTCTGCTGTCATATATTTTTTTTCAGGTGTACCAGTAAAAGAAAAAGGAACATCTGGAATAACTAAATTTTGAGGTTGATAATCACTAGAAAGTTTTAATTTTTTATTGACCAATACAAGTAGGTCATCTGGGTTTTTCACTTCTTGTTTCATATTAGAGTTGTAAGGGACTTTCGAAATATTTGATTTCAAAACCCAACCTTCAACTCCTTTCGAGTGTATTCTAGCCATGTTCTTAAATTCCTCAAGCACAAAGATGTGCTCGCCTAATTTTAATTCCCCAAGTTTTTCAGAACTAGACTCTATTTGCTTAGTAATAGCTATGCCAGAACTAGAAAGTACAAGGGCTTCATAAATAGTCCCTTCTGGAGTCGTTATGAAAGCTTGTTGCTCTTCTGTAGACTTGGTTGAGTCTATATTTTCTTGCGTATCATCGGTCTCTTCTTTAGGAATAATAATCTCATCTTTATCCTTTGGGACTTTCATTTCCTCAGAAACTAACTCAGAGTCTATAATATTTTCGTTTTTATTTGAATCATTCGGAACACAACTTACCAAAAGGGCTATTGGAATAGTCAATGCAACTATATTTTTTAACATGTTAATGGCCTCCACTAATCTTATAACTTAATCGTCTACATTCATCATACCCGAATTTAGCTATTATTAAAGTAATTTAACTCTATCAAATTGGAATGAATTTGCTAGAAATGGTTGATAATGAGGACAGAATAGATTGTTAATCCTCGAATAATAGTTGAAAGGGGATTGGAAATTAAACGAGATATCGTTTAATATTTTCAAGGTTACATCTAAATGAAGTACTAATCTCCAAAAAAAAAACTGACTATCTAAGGCTGGAAATAAACAACGTTAAAGATGTTTATTCTTTATATCGTAAAAAAAGATTAAGGAGAACTATTGATGGAACTAAAAGAACTAATAAAACACATTTCTATGACAGAAAATATCATAACTAGTGGTATTGAAATAAAAAATATACATATTCATTCAAAATTAATAGAGAAGGGTTCCATTTTCTTTGCGATTTCTGGATATAACAATGACGGGCATGAATATATTCAAGAAGCTGTCGGAAAAGGGGCAGTTGCAGTAGTAGGCGAGAAGGAAATCTTAACTTTATCAGTCCCTTATATACGTGTTCCAGATGTCAGAGAAGCACTTGGAAAGGTAGCTTCGGATTTCTATGGACACCCCTCCAAAATGCATAAGATGATTGGAGTTACTGGTACAAATGGGAAAACAACTACATCTCATATGATTTCGAAAATACTTCAAGGTGCAGGACATACTTGTTCACTTATAGGAACATTGGGAATGAAAATTAATAAAAATAATTATGAGTCAAAATCAACAACTCCAGATACGATCACATTACAAAGAATGTTGTGTGAGAGTAAAGATGAATGTGTTGTGATGGAGGTATCATCCCATGGAATTCATCAAAAGCGAATTGAAGGAACTACTTATGATTTTGTGATATTTACGAATCTAAGTCATGAGCATTTGGACTATCATGCTAGTATGGAGGAGTATTTTAATGTTAAATCATCTCTTTTTGAAAAGCTTAAGCCGGGAGGAGAGGCAATTGTTAATTCGTCTTGTCCATGGGGTAAAAAGCTTATAGAGAGGTTGAGAGAGAAAGGGATTCCTACTCTTACATTTGGAAAGGAAAACACTGATAATTTACAGCTACTATCAGTTATTGGAAAAGAACAGCAGGAAATCATAATGAATGAATCAGGGAAAACATATAGGATAACATTGCCAATGGCGGGATATCACAATGTAATGAATGCGATGGCAACAATATTACTTGCTCGTCGGTTTGGGATTAAGTTTGAAAGTATCCAGCAGGGTTTTAATGAATATAAAGGTACACCAGGTCGTCTTGAAATATATAAAGACCAAAGTAGAATAGATTTTGTAATAGACTATGCCCATACTCCTGATGGACTTGAGCATTGTTTGAAAACCTTATGTGATCTAAATTACAAAAGAATTATACATGTATTTGGATTTAGGGGGAATAGGGACGAGTCTAAACGAAAGAAAATGGTGGAAATTTCTAATGAATATTGCGACCGAATGATTCTAACCCTAGATGACTTAAATGGTATAAATCCTAAAAAAATGGTGGCAGAGTTAAATGAATTATCAACTTATTGTAAAAACGATAAGTCAATCGTTTTTCCTGACCGCACAGTAGCTCTCCAATATGCATGGGAAAGTGGACTCCCTGGGGATTGTATTGTCATTACTGGGAAAGGACCTGAATTATATCAACAATCATTTACTATACCAACTAAAACAGATTTTGAAACTATTGAGTATATAAGACAAGACAAAGACTCCATGGTTAGTAGAAACCTTAAAATTAATGATTATGTAAAGGCGATTGATTCCAATAGATAGATTATCAGTATTTTATGTTTGCATACTCCTGAAATCTGTCATACATATCATCAGATAAGTCTTGCAAAACTTATCAATTCTGTGTCAATATCGGTATAGAGTAGTAAACGAGGAGTTGATAGTATGAAACATAAAGCAGTTATTTTAGGAAGCAATTACTATATAGGTCTAAGCACAATAAGGTGCTTAGGTATTAACGGAATTCATACGGTTGCCGTTGATTATTCTACGGAAAATACGTATGGAGCTGAATCTAAATATTGTAAAGAGCGACTTATTGCTCCTCATTATAAAGAGAATACAGAAGGTTTTATTGACTTCTTAAAAGAGTTTGCTAAAAATCAGAGTGAAACTCCTGTTCTAATCCCATGCCACGATTCATATGTAGAAATTATAGATGAATACTTAGAGGAATTAAGAGAATACTATTTAATTCCACAGACTGAGCAGGGACTTTATACGAAGCTTATGAACAAGGAAGTATTACACAAAATAGCTGAGGCACATGGTGTGAATGTACCAGAAACGGTAAGAGTAGATGAAGTGAACTTCTTTGGAAAAGTTGAAACATTACTTGGATACCCATGTATCGTTAAACCAACAGATTCACCTACTTTCGTAGCGAAATTTAGAAAAAAGCTATTCAAGGTTCATAATAAAGAAGAATTACAAGTCGCCTTAGAAAAAGCAAAGGATGCTGGATTAGAAGTCATTGTTCAGCGGATTATTCCTGGGTTTGATGATCATATGTATACATTTGATGCATACTTAAATCAAGAGGCAAAGGTGACACATTGGGTAACTTGTCAAAAGTATCGTCAATATCCAATTAATTTCGGTGCTTCTGTTTATACTGGGCAAAAATATGTACCAGAGCTTTTTGATATTGGTGCAAAGTTTCTAGAAGAAGTTGGATATAAAGGATTCGCGGAGATAGAATTTAAAAAAGATGCGGATACAGGGAAGTATTATTTGATAGAAATCAACGTGAGGATTACAAATCTCAACAGTTTACTTTACAAGGTTGGGGTCAATTTCCCTTTTATTACTTATCAAGAGCTTACGGGTGAGAAGGTTCAGCCTAAGGCCATAAAAGAAGATACAAACATTGTATTCTGGTATGCATATGAAGATTACTTTGCGATAAAAAATTATATTAAAACAGGACAATTAACTATGAAGGAAGTCATTGCTTCTTTGTTCAAAAGGAAGGCTTATGCAATTTGGGATTGGAACGATCCAAAACCAGGTTATTCATTTACAAAGATGATTGCAAAAAAGAGACTGGGACATTTAGTGAAAAGGGGGTAATTAATTATGATGAGGTTACATGAACTCCTTACAGCAATTGACGTAATTGATACTTTAAATGATAAAGAAATGTTAACGACAGGAGTTTCTTATCATTCGCAAAAAGTGTTAGATGGCCATATTTTTGTTTGTGTTAGAGGATATAAAACGGATGGGCATAAATATTTAGCAAGTGCTGTGAGTAACGGTGCAACAGCAGCAATTGTAGAGGAATTTATCCAAGATGTGAACATACCTCAATATTTGGTTAAAAATAGTCGGATAGCATTAGCTCGTTTAGGAGCTCATTTTTGTGATTACCCAGCTAAAAAAATGAAGATGATTGGTATTACAGCCACTAATGGAAAAACAACAACATCCTACATGGCTAATGCGATTTTAGAAAATGAAGAATTGAAGACAGGGCTAATTGGAACAGTATCCATTAAAATTGATAAAACAACTATCCCATCAGAATTAACCACACCTGAATCGCTAGATTTACAGAATTATTTACAGCAGATGGTCAACCATAATGTAACCCACGTTACGATGGAGGTTTCATCTGCAGCCCTTGAGGCGAATCGAGTAGAAGGTGTAAACTATGATATAGTAACCTTTCATAATATTAGTCGAGAACATATTGATTCACATGGTTCATTTGAGAAGTACGTAGAAGCGAAGTCCAGCTTGATAAAAAACGCTAGTGAAAATAGCCACGCAATCCTAAATATGGATGATTATTATTCGGCATCTTTAATAAGTCAGACGAAAGCACAAGTCATCACATTCGGAGTTACTAGTAATGAAGGACATTTATATTGTAAAAATTTAGACCTTACAACTGGTAGAGCAAAATTTACAGTTGAAATATTAAAGCCTTTTACAGTTGGTGATCTAGAATACAAGCCAAGTGAATTTGATATAGAGCTGAAAGTCCCTGGATTACATTCTGTTTATAATTCAATGGTTGCTATTACGATTGGCTTATTATGTGGGGCCTCGATTTCGACCATACAACACACCTTACGAACATTCGCTGGAGTCGAAAGACGTTTTGAATTTATTTATGAAGAGGATATTAAGATTATCGATGACCACTTCGCTAATCCTGGAAATATTAATGTTACGTTAAATACACTAGAGTTTATGGAGTTTGAAAAGCTCCACTTAGTCTATGCAATTAGAGGTGAAAGAGGACCTACTGTAAACAGAGAAAATGCTGAGGCTATTGTAAATTGGGCATCAAAGCTCGGGCTAAAGGAAATACTAGCAACAAAAAGCATGTCTCATGTAACCGCTAAAGATACTGTGACGGAAGAGGAATTAAATGTCTTCCTTGAAGTGATGTCTAACGCCAATATCAATGTGAGTTTATACGATGAATTGCCAGACGTAATAGCCCACGCTCTTTCGAGTGCTGTACCAGGAGATTTAATTCTGTTAGCAGGATGTCAAGGGATGGATTATGGGGCGGGTATTGCCTTAAATCAGTTAGATCAAAAGAAGGTAAATATATCCAGTTCTGTTTTTTCAACTCAATAAATAGAGATTTAAACTAAAACAAATTTAAAGAAGGTTTTAATATGGAGGAGAATAGTTTAGGGATAATAGGTGGAATGGGTCCAAAAGCAACTGCTGTATTTTATGAAAAAATCATTGAAAATACATCAGCACACAAAGACCAAGACCATATCGACATGGTTATCCTTAATCATGCGACACTACCAGATCGAACAAAAACGATTCTTGAAAAGGAAGAAGATACGTTTTTGACACTCATTCATCAAGATATAAAACTCCTTGAATATGCAGGAGTGGCTAATATTGCTATACCATGTAATACGGCTCATTTCTTCTATGATAAAATGCAGGAAATGACGCAGATTAATATAATAAATATGGTTGAAGAAACTGTTAAAAGCATATATTTGAAGTATGGAAAAAATAGCAAAATTGGAATTTTGGCAACTAGCGGGACAATAAGTAGTGGTATATACGAAGCCGCATGTCACAAATACGGTATGGAACTTTACACTCCAAGTGAAAAGCAACAAGAGAAAATTATGAAGATTATTTATACGGATATTAAGGGCGAATTAGTTGTAGATGCTACTGAAGTCGAAGATATAATCAATGATCTTGTCTTTAAGAAAGATTGTAGTTGTATAATAATTGCTTGTACCGAATTGTCATGTATTGAACTAAGCGAGGACGTAACAAAACATTGCATCGATGCGATGAATGTCCTTGTTCAAAAGTCAATAGAGCTTTCAGGGAAACACATATTGGGCTTGGGTGAACACAAATTGGAATCTCAGGACAAGCCGCATAAATTATTCATTTAGCTGGAGGGATAATGATGGCAGTAAGTGAAGCTGAACGTTTTGAAGTGTTTTTGAAAGGTTCTTTTGAGGAAGGGATTAATGTCAGAGAGCTTAGATTATCAGACCAAGAAGTGGAATTCGTTAAAAAAAATTTCCCAGAAGCCAGTTTGAAGAAACAACAAATGGAAGATAGTTCTGATGGAAAATTTTGGTTCGAAATTACACTTTCCCCCTCACAAATCAATGATGAAGGTAATCAAGACTCTCTATATATTGCAACTATTCGTAAAGAAAACGAAAGATTAAAGCAGGAACTAGATTTACTAAGGAAAACTAGAAATCTAACAGAATACTAATATAGGGTTACCTACCTCGTCTTGTATACAAGACGAGGTTTTTTTTGTTTAGTTAGCCAAAAAATAGATTGAAGAAAATAATAAGGTTCAGTACCTGACAGCTGTAATAAATTTGTAATATATTTGTAGGTCAAATTGTCAGAGTTCGATGTTATAATACATACTATGTTGTTTTTTAGTGGATTTTGTTAGATTTTATGTAATTTTCATTACATTCAATTCTGAAATAGTTTCCTTTGTTTTATTTTTAGACAGTAAACGACTTATTGTTGCAACATATCTTAACCTATAAATCTAATGGGTTTATAGCATTTTTATAAAGTTGAAGATTAATAGATTCATTAATAAAGAATACAGTAAAAAGTTAATTAGTAGGTAGAGGGGAGACTGGAACAAATTGACACGTAAATTTCTCATTCTAGGACTAGGAATAACCATTGCTATCGCGGGGATTGTATCACCTGAAACAAACTCAGTACTAGCTGCCGGTAATAAACAATTAGAGAGCAAAAAAAATGAGGTAAAAGATAAAAGGTCTGATTTACAATCAGAAATAGATAGTAAACAAAGTGAAGTGGACAAGCTAAAAGCTGAACAGGATGCTATCGCGGCAGAAATTAAACGGTTAGACTTTGCCGTTTCTGACACAAAAGCTGAAATCCGTGAAAAAGAGGCATTGATAGAAACCGCGCGCCTAGAAATTGAGAGCTTACAGGCGGCAGTAGTTGTAATGAAGGAACGAATTTCTAAGCGGGACGAGCTTCTTAAAAATAGAATGAAATCGATACAAGATCGCGGTGGCGTAATTAGCTACTTAGAAGTCATACTAGGTGCCCAAAACTTTATTGACTTCTTAAATAGAGTAAGTGCAGTGTCATCATTTGTTCAGGCAGATCAAGATATTATTAAAGCGCATGTTGCAGATAAAGAATTACTAGAAAAAGCAGAAGCTGAAGTTAAGCAAAAGCTAATTAATTTGGAAAAAAGTTTAACTGAGCTAGAAGCCATGGTGAAAAAGCTTAACGGACAGATAGCTGAGAAGAACAAGGTGGTTGAACAATTAAAGGAAGAAGAGGAAGACATGCATGCTGAGCTTGGTGAAATGGAAAACCAAGATGCTATTCTTGCAGCTCAAGTAAAAGCAATTGAACGAGAGATTGCCGAGTGGAACAAAAGGGAAAAAGAGAGAAAACGCCGAGAAGCAGAGGCAAAAAGGAACAATACGCAGTCTTCTTTACCTACTATTAACAATGGGTCTTTTATGAATCCGGCTACAGGAAGACTCACGTCACATTATGGTTCGCGATGGGGAAGACTTCACTCTGGAATTGATATCGGAAAAGGTGGACGGTCAGGTGATGTTCCAATCGTAGCATCAGCCGCTGGAACTGTTATTCGTGCAAATTACGATAGAAGTTATGGTAATGTAGTCATGATATCCCATTATATTGACGGGCAAATTATGACAACAGTATATGCTCATCATGAAAGACTGTTAGTGTCAGAAGGTCAGCGTGTTGAAAAAGGAACTGTATTAGGATATATGGGAAATACAGGACATTCCTTTGGAGCTCATTTACACTTTGAGGTTCACCTTGGCCCTTGGAATGGGAGTCGCTCCAATTCAGTAAATCCGCTTAAGTATGTATCTTATTAATATATTTTTTGAAAAAGCAAAAAGAAGACTGTTTCTAAAGCAGTCTTCTTTTTGTTTTTTTTAGATATTTAAGAGGAATTAATGTTGAATTGGAGAATTGTTCATATATATAGGAAGTAAAGAGAAAGTGGAAATAAATTTCGGAGGTAAAGCAATTGCTAAGTAAAATGAGGTTGTTCATCGCTATTCAACTAGTTATTATACTAATAATAATTGGTCTTTTACCAATTCATGCATCTGCTGAAACAAAAAACAGACTGGAAATGAATGTGGAAGTAGGATTCAATGGAAAGGCAAAGCAAAATAGTGGCTTTCCTGTCTCTATTACGATAACAAACCAAAAGGAAGATTTTTCAGGGGACTTAGTAGTAACCGTTCCCAGGGACTATCAATCTATAGGAAACATTGTGATGCCAATCGACATAGCAACGGGGTCTACAAAGGAAATAAATTTCTCAATTCCCTCATTTGTTATGGAATCCTATCAAGGAGCACCAAATCAAAGAATGCAATTTTTTCACCTTTATGAAGGTGGATGGAAAAAAGGAAAAAAAGTAAAAATTGATTCCAGTTTAAAATTGCAGCCACGTTATTTTGCGGATAACCAATCCGTAATTGGAATCGTTAGTGATAATCCAGATGCATTAAACTTTTTGAAATTAACTTCGTTTTCTGGTACGAACAAGGAAGTAATTTCATTGAAGAATAAAAACATTCCTGATGAAGCACTTGGCCTTCAAGCAATAGATATGTTAGTAGTCAATGACTTCGTCTTTTCATCATTACCTGAAAAGAAACAGTTGGCTGTAAAAGAATGGGTCGCACAAGGTGGGCAACTCATAACAGGGAGCACACCAGGTCTTAGTAAAAAGATGGGGCTTTTAGCGGATATACTACCACTTGAGGTAAGTGGTTCAAAGCAGGTTTCTAAAATCGAACTGCTAGAACAACTAGGTGAAGAAGCTTTACCAAATGAGCAATTTAAACTCGCGATAGGAACTTTAAAAAAGGAAACTAGGGTTGTTTTTTATGAAGGTGATCTTCCCTTAGTTTCTGCATTAGAATATGGAAAAGGGAAAGTCACGCAAATGAGTTTTGATATAACAAACAAATTATTAACGGATTGGAAAGGAAATACACGTGCCTGGAATGCATTATTATCAAACACTTTCATAGTAGATCGCTCTGATATAGACAGCAAGCACCAGAAGATGAGTGCGACGCAAGAATTATCATATATATCTACAATGTTTCAATCCTTTTCTAAAATTCCCTTCTCCATATTAGCGATATCTTTCCTTGTGTATTTGATTATACTAGCACCTTTCGTATATTTTGTACTAAAACGCTATGACAAACGAGAATGGATATGGCTAGTTATTCCTGTTATTGCCTTGTTATCAAGTGTAGCGTTGTATGTAGTAGGTGCGAAGGATAGGTTAGGAGATATTCAATCCAACACAAATGCAATTGTTTCTCTGGATGGACTGGGTGGTGGAACTGGACTGGGTTCTATTGCATTTTTATCAAAGGATGCCGGTGATTATAAGTTGAGTTTGGATTCGACTTATGAACCTTTTCCGACGAACCGGGGATACGGTATGTCAATTGATAGTAATACAATATTTGAAAAAATTCCTACCATTGAAAAGACCAATCAAGAAACCACTGTTCATTTTCCAAATGTTGAATATTGGACGCCGAGAAGTGTTGGAATTATTATGCCAAAAAACAATTTCGGGAAAATTGAAACGAACCTAGAATTTAAAGATGGAAATGTTCAGGGAACAGTACAAAACCTTACATCCTTTGACTTTGATGAAATGATTCTTGTGAGTGGCCGTCAACATATTAAAATAGGTGAATTAAAATCTGGAGAGTCATTGAAGATAGAGAGTAAAGTAGGAATCAGTAGTATTTTTGAACCGATAACAGAAAATACAATATTTAATTTGTTTACACCACAACATGGTATCCGCTTTGACCGAGAGCAAGAACTCAAACAGCGCTTGATGCAAATGACATTTTGGACAGGTGCAATCAATATTTCACAGCCAGCTATACTTGGTTTTTCAAGAGACAGTATTGTTGATTTTTCCGTGAATGAGAATAAACATGATAATAATAGCTATAACTTGCTTTTACAACAAGTAAAAATCAAGATTTCTAGTGATGTAAAGGGTGATATTTCAGTAAGTCTTTCACAACCTCAAATACATCCGACTGAAGGACAAATACATTTCAACGGAATTATTCGTGGGGAATCATTTATAGATGTGAGTCCCGGGAAATATGAGTTAGTTTATGAGATTCCAGAAGCATTAATAGAAAAGAAGTATAAAGTGAAAGAACTTGCTTTTAGAATTCAAGGGCAACATGGGAATACGGCAGTGTATGAAGTCTTTAACAATCTAACATCAAGTTTTGAACAAATTTCGATGGATCGTATAAACTATAAAGTAGAAATAGAACCATTTGATAAGTTCTTAACTGAGAATGGTCAAATCCGGTTGCGGGTAATTACTACTTTGAACAATGGCCCAATAGCTGTACCAAGTGCCATCATAAAAGGGGTGGTAAATCCATGATAGAAATAATAAATCTAACTAAAAGGTACGGTTCATTTACAGCGTTAAACAATTTGTCTTTAACGATTGAAAAAGGGTCAGTTTTTGGTTTCGTCGGACCAAATGGAGCGGGTAAAACGACAACCTTTTCTATCTTATCAACTTTGCTAGCTCCTACTTCTGGGACTGTTTATGTAAATGGTTATGATGTCACTAAATTTCCAAAACAAGTCCGCAAGAACATTGGTTATATGCCAGACTTTTTCGGGGTATACGATCAATTCAAGGTCCATGAATACCTTGATTTTTACGGAGCTAGTTACGGATTGAAACGAATTGAAAGGGAAAAAATAGCTCCACAGTTACTTGAGCTTGTTAATTTATCAGATAAGAAGAATGCTTATGTGGACACACTTTCAAGAGGTATGAAACAAAGACTTTGTCTTGCACGATCACTCATCCATGATCCAGAAGTACTCATTCTTGATGAACCTGCTTCAGGGCTTGATCCTCGGGCTCGTATTGAGATGCGAGAGATTTTGAAAGAATTGAAGAAGATGGATAAAACGATATTGATTTCGTCACATATATTGCCGGAACTTGCTGAGATGTGTGATGAAATTGGTGTAATTGAGCAAGGGACATTGCTAGCACATGGAAACGTAAAAGAAATTGAGAAGAGGCTAAGGGCAAATAAAATATTACTTATTTCAATAAAGGGAGATATGGATAAAGCCGAGGGACTTTTTAAGACAATCGAATATATCGAACAAATTGAGTGTGATAAAGAAGAGAATCTTTTACGCCTATCATTTAGTGGCACGGATGAACAACAAATGAATCTATTAAAAAGGTCTATAGATGCAGGTATTCAAATCTTAACATTCACTCAAAAAGAAAGTAATTTAGAAGACATCTTTTTGGAGATTACGAAAGGAGCTGATTAAATGGAGAGATTATCTAATCTATTAATCAATCCGGTTCTAAACAAAGAAATCAAATTAAGATTCCGTTCATTTAGAAGCGTTCTCGGTGTGTTCTTTTATTTATTTGTACTAGGCGCAATAGCATTAGGGTTTATATATATGTCAACAAAGTTTGGAACAGGGTATTTCCGTGCTGAGGAAAGTAGGACATTATTTATGGTTCTATCAATGGGTCAATTAGGGTTGATCATATTTATGACGCCGGGATTAACGGCAGGAGTGATCAGTGG
Organism: Bacillus sp. (in: firmicutes); assembly: GCA_041611945.1. Classification (GTDB taxonomy): domain Bacteria; phylum Bacillota; class Bacilli; order Bacillales; family SA4; genus Bacillus_BS. Next base: position 1,641 of record JBFILZ010000024.1, on the reverse strand, counting down.
CGAACGTGAAAAACAAACTCTACCCATTCTGTTAACTACTGCGCAATCCTCCTTAACAATTATTGTAAGTAAGCTCCTATCATCCTTGGCATACTTAATTGTCATGGTAATTGCATCTTTGCCATTGTACAGTATCGTCTTTTTATATGGTGGTGTATCACCAAAAATGCTATCCATAACATTTCTGATTTACTTTATGACGATGTTAACAATAGGGAGCATTGGAATCATGATATCTACTATAATACGTAAAACGATGGTAGCAACCATAACGACATATGGAATCTCACTGGTTTTAGTAGTAGGTGTCGGTTTAATTTACATCTTTTATCGTGGAGTGTTTATGTATAATCATACAACGGGTGTCCCGAACGACACGATGATCCCATATTTATTGTTAATGGTTAATCCACCTGTCGTCCTATTATCAACATTTATACCGGAAGTACAATATGAGATTTTTAGGGATTCAGTGATTACAGCTCCGTTATTAACTGGTTTTATCTTAAGTTATGTTGTTCTTTCCATTTTCACGATATTTGTTGCCGTTCGAAAACTTCGACCAAATATGAAAAAAGGAAGAAAAGCATAATGAAAGAGAAAGTACAGTTCTTTTCTGTATTGAAGCAGCTACGATCAAGGCTTTTATTAGAAAAAGCTATAGTACACTTTTATCAGGTAGTCACCATACTATGTATTGCAAGTTTCATCCTACTAATAGGTAGTAGATTTATAATTATTACTGATCTGGAAAATAAAATAATACTTTTGGGTGGAATTACTTTATTTCTATATCTGATTTTGCTTTTTAATAAAAAACCTAAGTATCGAGATGCTGCAAAATTAATGGATGAGAATGGATTAGAAAATAGAGCAATTACAGCCCTTGAAAATATTAATCGTAAAGGGGGGATTTTTGATCTTCAACGAAAAGACACCCTAAATCTTATGATCCAAGCGCTTCCGTCTCATCTTGAGCAGAAAGTTAAGTTTTTTTATGCAAAAAAGTTGGTAATTCCTTGTCTCATAATAGGGATAAGCTCAGTCAGTTTGATCTTTCCAAGTGATGTAATGATGAAGGCAAAAGAAATTGAATATGAGGAAAATCTGATAGAAGAAGTAAAGAAGGAAATAGATGAAGTCCTTGAAGAAGAGAAGACTAAATCTGCAGAAGAATTAATAGAGGAACTGACAAAACTACAAGAAAAAATCCAAGATAGTAAAAAAGCTGACGAACTATTAAAAGAACTATTAAAGACTGAAAAAAGCACGGCAAAGCTAATGGAAGAAGGGATGGAGGATGAGAAAAAACTTCTACAACTAGCTAGTTCAATGGATAATCTATTACTAAAAGAAACGGCATCCGCACTTAAATCGCTAGATCCACAAAAGCTAAAAGAAGCATGGGATAAGCTTGCTAGAGAACTAAAGGGAATGGAAGAACAGAAGCTAAAACAGGCTTTAGCTTCCTTGGAACAGCTCGCATCAGGATTAAATTCTAATGCACAAGCCAACCTTGAAAGTTTAAGTGATGAGGAGTTGAAGGAGGCACTTACCAATATAGAAGAGAAACTTCAAGAGCTTTTGGAAAGTGCAACCTCAAGTCAAGCTGTTGCAGCTACAGGAACAAAGCTTCAGAAT
>JBFILZ010000023.1:0-28492 GCA_041611945.1 Bacillus sp. (in: firmicutes) | reverse complement strand
TCTCGGCGCAAGAGTTTCTTCTACGGGCAATTCTCAGGTATGGTTGAACCAGTATCTGCTGTAATTGGTGCCTTAGCTGTTGTTTTCATTGAACCATTATTACCTTATGCATTAAGTTTCGCAGCAGGTGCCATGATCTTTGTTGTTGCAGAGGAAGTAATCCCAGGCTCACAAGAAAATGGGAATACAGATTTAGCCTCGATTAGTTTACTGATTGGATTTACAGTTATGATGATTTTAGATGTAGCATTGGGATAGATTAAATAAAAATAACAAAAAATAACAAGGGGACGGTTTTCGTGTTTTCTTCGTTTAGCAAAACGAAAGAAACATGAGGTCCGTCCCGATGTTCCATGGATTTCAATATTTTGTGGCGAATATCGAAGTTCGGAAGCTTGTATCTCGATAACTTTACTTGTTACTTTATCTGTTACTTCTTCCTTCTCAATTGGTCCTCAATGATTGCTATGTGATTGATTTTGCATATGTGGTTTATTCTCGATTAAACTACTTGCCCACACCTGCCCTTGTAAATTGGTCATTATAATAATAAACATAAAAAGAACTGTCATCATAATCGGATTCTGAAAAAAAATTGTGAACAAGTTGTTGCTTTGGACTTCCTTTTGAATTAAGTAAATTAGTGTAAAAGAAACAGCTAAACATAACATAAATAAAATTTTAGTTGTGGGTTCTTGATAAATAGGAGCTAACATTTCGCCTAGCATTGCCCCCATCATCCCGCCCATGAGGCCAGCGAGTATTCCATCAAGAAAAGCTATAATACTAACTAATCCTCCAGAAACACCACCAAAAATAATTCCTATACTAGCACCATAGACAGTGGCTAAAAATAGATTCCCTTTAAAAGAAATACCTAAGATAGTACCGGCTAATAATCCCACCATCATTCCTAATGCCATTGCAATCATCATACAGGACATTGATGAAAGTCTGTTTCTATTCTTGACTTTTAAGAAAATCACCAATATTGAAGTCATAAATATTGTTACAACTAACGTCATTAATGCATTAGTCACATAATCGCCTTCTTCTCTAAATTATTTTTATAATATATGAGTACAAGCAACTATTTAGAAATACATATTAATGTTTCTATCAAAATTAATTCCAAAAAAAATCTGTTTCTGTAAATTGAACTCCTTCAATTTCGTCCCACTTACATTCATACTCAAATTCTATAAAGCACCTTTTTTTTCATAAATGTTTAACTACCAAATAAATTAAATATTCTGTATAATTAGTGTAATATCCCCCCCGGGGGGTTAATATAACTTTAAAAATGTCATTGGAGGTGAAAATAATGGATCATCATAAACACCGAAAGTCAATTGTAAATCGATTAGCAAGAATTGAAGGCCATGTTCGCTCAGTAAAAGAAATGGCCATCGATGATCGCGATTGTAATGACCTATTAATACAAATGTCTGCAATCAGGTCTGCTCTTGATAAATGTGGGAAATTAATCATTCAAGATCATTTGGAAGGCTGTGTTGTTAATGCAATCAAATCAGGTGATGAACAAAAGGCGTTGCAAGAAATGAAAGAATCCCTTAATAAATTTATACGATAATAATAGGAGGAGTGACTATTGGATACACTTCCACAACCCGCTTCAACCAAAGACATGTTGAAGGTAATTTTGGTATTAGCTATCCCAGCCGTCATTGATCATTTCTTTCAAACAATCATTGGATTTGTGGATACATTATTTATCTCAAAAATTGGTATAAACGAAGTAACAGCTGTCGGGATATCCAATGCAATTTTACAAGTTTATTTTGCTGTGTTTTTATCCATTGGAGTTGCTGCCAATGTATATATTGCCAGATTTAGCGGTGGAAAAAACACACAATCCAGACAGGAATATACTTATCAGTTGGTTATCTTATCAAGCTTTATAGGATTAATATTTGGAATTTTAACTTTATTTTTTTCCTCTCCCATGTTACAACTTCTCGGTGCGGAAAGTGAAGTACTTCATTTAGCTAAAAGCTACTTTCAGATTGTTGCCATCCCTTCCATTTTCATATCACTTATGTTTGTTTTAAGCAGTATTCACAGAGGACTTGGAGATACTAAAACACCAATGAAGGTCAGTATCGGGATCAATCTTTTACATATTGTTTTAGATTATATCTTGATATTCGGTTTATTCTTTATTCCTCCCTTAGGTTTAATAGGTGCTGCCTATGCAACCGTAATCGCTAGATTAATTGGTGCTCTATTGCTGTTTATCATGTTGTATAAAAAGGACAAAAGCCTTACATTCTATAGACTTAAAGTGTGGACACCAAACATAGTCATTCAACGTCAGCTCCTTTCACTCAGTGGCCCTGCCGCTGGAGAAAGACTTGTGATGAGAATAGGCCAAGTCCTTTATTTTGGACTTATCGTTCAATTAGGGACAAATACTTTTGCTGCGCATCATATTGCCGGTAACATTGAAGTATTTTCTTATATGATTGGGTATGGATTCGCTGCAGCCGCTACTACTCTTGTAGGACAGCAATTAGGTGCTAATAATTATGTGATGGCTAAGAAATATGGTCTTCTCACAACCTACCTCTCTATTGGAGTAATGTCGATTATCGGTATTTTCTTATTCTTTTCAGGTGAACTATTAGGTTCATTGTTCACAGCTGACAAGGATGTCATTCACCAAATTAGTATTGCCTTAAAAGTAGATGCCTTTATTCAACCTATCTTAGCTGCTGTGCTAGTCTTAACTGGTATTTATCAAGGTGGTGGTAATACCAAATTTCCTCTTTATACGACTGCAATAGGAATATGGTTAATACGAACACTAGGTGTGTACGTATTAGGAATACAACTAAATATGGGAATAGCAGGAATATGGATCGCCATTGGTTTAGATAATTTATTTAGATGTGTGTGGTTATGGTACAAATTTGAAAAAGATAATTGGTTAAGAAAAATGGATCGTAAGTCTTTTGAAAAAAACACTTCTACTTGACCCTTGGGGAAATAATAAGATAACTTGTAATAACACTCTTCCTTGTTAATAAAAATATGCTAGGTAGAGTAGAGCATATGTAAGTGGAATACATGATTCAAACTAACTACCCTGAAAATACGGGAGATCTTCGTTCCAGAACACTTGCTTTCCGTGGGCGGGCGGTGAGCCTCCTTCGTCGAGAAAGAAGGATATTATTACTCTCGTGAACAATCCCAGGTCTCACCTGTCCCGCTACTCTATTTTAACAATTAAAAAAACCTCCCTTACTTAATCAATACTCAAGTAGGGGAGGTTTTTGTTATTTATTTAACATTACTTTATTTCTATAACATATGGAAAAACAACCACTTCACCATTAAATTGAAATTCTGCCCATACTTTATATAAGCCTGCTTGGCTAAAGCTTGTTGCAAAGATAGGGATTTCTCCTTCTAAAGGGTGGACATGTATATAATTCTCTCCATGTTCATCTAGAATAACAACGTGACCTAATGCACCTAAGTATTGTTCAGGTGTCTCACCATTTAAATCAAAGGAAAGTTCAATTTTCTCATTTAATTCTAATGAACTAGGTTTCAATGTTACCTTATGGGAACCATTTTCTAATGAAAAACTTGAACTAGGTTCAATCACCGTATGTTCATGTTTATCTGTTTCCTCACCCAATCCAAAGGAAATAGGTTCTACATGATATGACAAATTACTAGGCTTTATATCAATAAAAGCTTTGTAATTACCATTAGGCAAGTTATGTTTTAATTCAAACAGCCCTGGTCCTACCTTGTCCGGATGGAGATGATAATAATGCTCAAGATCAGTGCTTACAATAATTAAGTGGAGAAGTTTTTCATGATTTATTTCTAAGTCATCTACTTGCTCCCCTTCTATGTTTTGAATACTAATCTTTAAGTCATCCTTATCAAGGTCCAACTTAATTTCTACTTCAGTTTCACTATTTTCTATTCCACCATGCTCACCATGTGCACCGTCATTTTCATCTGAATGTGTCTCTGCTTCTCCGTGACCAGCAGTAGCGTGTTCATTTTTACTTTCATTATCCTTTTGTAAGGATTGGGAGTAAACAGTATAGCCTCCCATTACCAAAAGCAAATAAGCAATTGCAGCTAAACCCCATTTTTTCATATTATTCATCCTTTTAATTTTACTCTTTGTAATCTAAGTGCATTAAGGACTACAGATACTGAACTAAATGCCATTGCTGCACCTGCAAGCCACGGTGCAAGTAAGCCTATCGCTGCAATTGGTATACCAACTGTGTTGTATCCAAATGCCCAAAACAAGTTTTGTTTAATATTACGGATTGTCTTTTTACTCATATAAATAGCATCTGCAATACTATTTAGATCTCCACGAATTAGTGTAATATCGGCAGCTTCCATTGCTACGTCTGTACCTGTCCCAATAGCCATTCCAATATCAGCAATTGCTAACGCAGGTGCATCATTAATACCATCACCAACCATTGCCACCTTCTTGCCTTGTTGTTGAAGCTTCTTTACTTCTTCTGCTTTTCCTTCAGGTAATACTTCTGCAATCACATTATCGATTCCTGCTTGCTTGGCAATCGCCTTAGCTGTTTGTAGATTATCACCTGTCATCATGATGACTTCTAGTCCCATTTCAAGGAGACGTTTGATTGCTTCCTGTGAAGTATCCTTAATGGTGTCGGCTACCGCAATAAGGCCAGCATAATGGTTATCGATGGCAATAATCATGGCTGTCTTCCCATTACTTTCAAACTCATCTTTCTTTTCTAGAACGTTAGAAGTGAGTTCAATGTTATATTTATCCATTAACTTTTTGGTGCCAATTAGAACTTCCTTTTGTTCTACAAGAGCTTTAACCCCATATCCCGGAATCGCTTCAAAATCCGAACTATCCCTTAAGGAAATGCCTTTTTCCTTTATCCCATTCACAATCGATATTGCAATTGGATGTTCTGATAGGCGCTCAGCTGTTCCAACTATGGATAAAAAATCAACCTCATTTATTCCATCAGAAACAATGACATCTGTCAGAACTGGATTACCATTCGTAACAGTTCCTGTTTTATCTAATACAACTGTAGTTATACGATGTGTGGTTTCTAGATGTTCCCCACCTTTAAATAAGACACCATGCTCAGCTGCACGACCTGAACCTGCCATAATTGAAGTAGGTGTCGCTAATCCCAATGCACAAGGGCATGCAATGACTAACACAGCAATTAATTTTTCCAACGCCTCTGCAAAATCACCTGGTGCTATCCATATGTACCAAATGAAGAAAGTGAGTACAGCAATCACGACAACTATTGGTACAAAAATTCCCGATATTTGATCTGCAAGCCGTTGAATAGGTGCTTTTGATCCTTGAGCCTGCTCTACCACTTTAATAATTTGAGATAATGCGGTATCTTTTCCAACCTTTGTTGCTTTGATTTTCAAGAAACCATTCTTATTTATTGTTGCTCCAATAACCTGATCTCCAACTGATTTATCAACTGGAATACTCTCACCAGTAAGCATTGATTCATCTAATGCAGATTGACCTTCTACCACATCTCCATCAACAGGTATCTTCTCTCCTGGCTTAACAAATACGATATCACCTACAGTTACTTCTTCCAAAGGTATACTTTTTTCTTCTCCCTCTCGAAAAACAATTGCTGTTTTAGCTTGTAGTCCCATCAATTTTTTTATAGCCTCGGATGATCTTCCTTTTGCTTTCGCTTCAAAAAGTTTACCTAAAATAATGAGAGTAATTAAGACTGCACTCGTTTCAAAATAAAGACTTACCATATGCGCATTCGTACCTATGGACTCAATTGATAAATATAAACTATAGAAATAAGCAGCCGAGGTACCCAATGCTACTAGCACATCCATATTGGCACTCATATTTTTTAATGCTTTAAAAGCACCAACATAAAATTGCTTTCCAACGATAAACTGCACGGGCGTTGCCAAAGCTAATTGTACCCAGGGATTCATGAACATATCAGGTAGATATATAAAGGAGGTAAAGCTAAAATGACTAACCATTGCCCATAAGAGTGGTATAGATAAAATAACAGAAAAAATGAATTTTCCCTTTTGTATTTCAATTTCTTTTTGGCGATGGTCAAGTGCTTCCTGCTGAATATTCTCATCATTAACTACAGCACCATAGCCCAATTTCTCTACTCTTTTAATAAGTTCAGAGGTTGTTATTACTAAGGGGTTGTATTCAACCGTTGCTTTTTCTAAAGCAACGTTTACATTTGCTTGTGAAACACCCTCTAGTTTATTAAATCCCTTTTCTATTCTTGTCGCACATGCAGCACACGTCATTCCCGTTATGTTTAACTCGACTTTATCTAGTACTACATTGTAACCAAGATCTCGTATCTTTTTTTGCAGATTCTCTTCATTTGTACTATCGGGATTGTACCTAATTAAAGCTTTCTCTAATGTAAGGTTTACATTAACTTCATTAACTCCCTTTAATTTTTGTAATCCCTTTTCTATTCTTCTCGCACATGCAGCACATGTCATTCCCGTTATTTGATAATTGATTTCATGGATTTTTTCATTCATGGACAAAACTCCTCATACCTATATGGGGTATATAACTTTCCAAAAGAAAGCGTGCTCAAAAGGCACGTTCTTTTGATTTGTTAATTTACTTCATAACCTTGATCATCAATCGTTTCTTTAATTGTATCAATTGTTACTTCCGATAGATTATACTCAACATCAACCGTCCCGGAATCAAGATTTACTTTTACTAGATTAATACCAGTCAATTTTCCAACACTACCTTCAATTGCCTTTACACAATGACCACAAGACATTCCTTCAACATTTAACGTAATCTTCTCCATATTGTTCATTCTCCTTTATTTTTTCATGAGTTTTTGAAATGTAACAAGTACTTCATCTAAAACTTCTGTATCTCCTTCTTTTATTCTATCTATTACACAAGTTTTCATATGACCCTCTAGTAACTTTCTTGCAACACTATTTAGTGCAGACTGAGAAGCTGCTATTTGAGTAATCACATCATCACAGTACGTATCTCTTTCAATAAGTCCTTTTACACCTCGAATTTGTCCTTCAATTCTGTTTAACCTAGTAACTAGGTCCTTTTTCACTTTATCTGAATGGTGACTTTTTCTCTCACCATCTGAACAGCACTGATCAATTGCCACAACATTATCAAGATTTGATGACAAAATAACACCTCCTATTTGAATTTTACCTTACCCCCCAATCCTATGTAAAGGGAGATACATTTTCATTTTTAAAAATGCTGTTTAAGGAATAATATTATAGAAGGATTTATTTCATTAATTGTTGTTTTAATTGTTCAAATCCTATTCTTTTTACAAATTTATGAATAGGCTCTCGTTTTTTCCCTAATTGATTGTAAATATCAAATATGCTATCGATATATTTATATAGTTCCTCTGGTTCTAGATCTTCAAACAATAATGTGCCAACCTTTGCATCTTTCCCCTTTGATTTCCCACCTATATAGAGATTATATCGATCCTTAATTTTCATAATTCCTATATCATTTATTAAAGGTTCACCACAGCCTATAGGACATCCTGTATAGGCTACCTTTACGGTGAATGGAACAGATTTTCCCGCAATCCGATTATTTAACTCCTTAGCTACTGGCATGCCTTCCTCTTCTTCACCTTTACAGAAGTTACATGTCCTTAAGCTCTTGACATAATTACCAACTTTATAGCAATTTAGACCGACACTTTTGAATTCTGCGATAATTTCATTCTCTTGATCTTCTAGTATATCTATATATAATTGTTGGAACGTGGTTAATTCTAAATCCTGTCCCTCATCCATATGTTTTGCTATGGTGATAAGTTGCTTAGCTGTCAATTTAGAGCCAAAGTCAATTCCACCATTTACTGCAATTTTTACCTTTTTCTCACTCTTCACTTCCAAAAAAAACAACTCCTTCCATTCTAAGATGTCTTATGGAGTAATTCAGAATGACAAAGGCATGATACAGCATGACCTTGTCCTAAAGATTCAAGCTGAGGCTCCTTGGAATGACACTGCGCTTCTTGATGAGGACATCTAGTGACAAACGGACATCCAACAAGGTCACGAGTTGCATCTACTTCACCGTCAATAATAATTTGATTTCTATTTTTAATAAAGTAATTTAAATCTTTTACAACCGCTACTAATGCTTTCGTATATGGATGTGAAGGTGACTGAATAATTTTTTTTGTAGGTCCAATCTCTACTACTCTCCCTTGGTACATTACAGCAATTCGATCACACATATAGCTTGCAGTCGAAAGGTCATGAGTGATGAACATCATGGTAAGTCCCATTTTCTCCCTTAAATCTAGTAATAGATTTAGGATTCCTGCTCGAACAGAGACATCCAACATTGAGGTAGGCTCATCAGCTGCAATAAATAATGGTTTTAATATAACCGCCCTTGCAATTGCAATTCTCTGCCTTTGTCCTCCACTTAGTTGGTGAGGATAACGATAAATAAAGTCTTCCGCAGGTTTTAAATCAATCGATTCTATTGCTTCTTTAACTTTCTCCACTTTTTCATTGTGCGATAGATTTTTTTCATGCGCATCTAAAGGCTCCATTAAAATATCCAAGACTCTCATTCCAGGGTTTAACGTATCATATGGGTCTTGAAAGATCATTTGCATTTTCTTTCTCATTGCATTTGTCTCTGAATCACTTAATTTGCAAAGATCCTTCCCATCAAACCAAATCTCTCCACTAGATTCTTTCATTAATCGCATGACCATCCGAGCCGTAGTCGTTTTCCCACAACCACTTTCCCCAATAATTCCTAAAATTTCCCCTCGCTTAATATCTAAATTGATATTATTGACCGCATTTACATCCGTTAATACCCTTTTAAAAATAGATCCTGTTTTCTTTACGAATTTTTTCTTTAGGCTCTTAATCTTTATTAATTCAGAATTATCCATTCTTATCTACCTCCAAAAAACAAGCTGCAAAATGACCTGACTTTACCTCTCTTAATTCAGGACTTTCATGTTTGCATTGCTCCATAGCCATAGAACAACGTGTCGCAAATCGACATCCTTTCGGTGGGTTCACAAGATTAGGAACATTTCCAGGGATTGAAATGACTTCACGGTCCGGATCAGCTAAATCAGGTGTCGCCTTTAATAAGGCAATGGAATAAGGATGTCTAGCATCATGAAGAATATCGCTTGTAGAAGCCCATTCAACTACTTTCCCTGAATACATAATGGCAATACGATCACATATTGCTGTTACCATCGGTAAATCATGTGAAATAAGAATAACTGATAAATCCAATTTTCTTTGTAAGTCTTTAATTAAACCAATAACTTGAGCCTGTGTTAGTACGTCTAATCCAGTCGTCGATTCATCAGAGATGACTAGCTTGGGGTTACAAGATAAAGCCATCGCTATGGCCACCCTTTGTTTCATTCCACCACTAAATTCATGGGGATAGCTTTTCCACCTATCCCCATCTATTCCTACTAGTTCTAGAAGATTTTTTGTTCTCTCTAAAGCTTCCTTCTTGGAGGTTTGTTCATGGAGAAGGATTGATTCCATAATCTGGTCTCCTACAGTATAAATGGGATTCAGTGCATTCATTGCACTCTGTGGAATAACAGATAGTTCTTTCCATCTTAATTTGTTTAATTCTGATTCAGTTGCTTTAACTAAGTCTTTTCCATTTAGGTAAACATTACCAGATACAACCTTTCCTGGATACTCTATAAGTCTAAGGATTGATTGAGCCACAGTTGTCTTTCCACAACCAGATTCACCAATCAATCCGAGCATTTCACCTTTTTTTACAGAGAAAGAGACATTCTCGACCGCTTTGGCAATCCCTTTATCTGTTTTGAAGTATGTGGATAGATTTTCCACAGATAATAGTGTAGTACCCATAGTCAACGCTCCTTCCTTAAACGGGGATTTAATATTTCTTCCAATGAGTATCCAGTAAAAGCAAAACCAATGACAACGGTAGTTATTAGTATTCCAGGTGGAAGGATCCACCATATCCATGCATCGGTTAAGAAGGCACCTCTAGCTTGTGCATAATAGAGTACTGTGCCCCAACTCTTACTTAAAGGATCACCTAATCCAAGGAAACTTAATGAAGCTTCAATTAAAATGGCAGAACTTGCTGCTAATACAAATTGGGATAATGCAATCGGAACAACACCAGGTAAAATATGTTTTAACATAATAACACGAACTTTAGTTCCAATAGATTTCGCTGCCTCAACATACCCCTTTGTCTTTAATGTTAATACTTGAGAGCGAATAACCCGCGCTGGACTTGCCCAAGATAATACCGCAATTACAAAAATAATATTCCAAAAACTTGGACCTATAAATGCTGCTAAAAGTATCATTAATGGTAGAAATGGGATGACTAACACCAAATCTACTAATCGCATTAATATTGAATCAACTCTACCACCATAGTAACCTGCAACAATACCAATTAATAAACCAATTCCTATCGATAAAACTGATGCTAAAACACCTATTAATAACGAAATTCTAGTACCGAAAATAAGTTCACTATAAATATCCTGACCGACATCATTCGTTCCTAGTAAAAATTGACTACTTGGTTTCATAAAAGGCGAACCTACACGATTACTAGGATCATATGGTGCTAATATTGGTGCAGCCAAAGCAATAAATAAAATAAGCATAAGAATTCCTATTCCAATTAAACCTAGGTTATTAGAAGAGAAGATTTGCCAATAATTCTTCAATTTATGATTATCCATTGTTTTTCCCCACTTTCGGATCAAGTAATGGATATAAAATATCTGCCAAGAAATTAGCGATAACAACTGCAAACGTAATGATTAAGAAGGTCGCTTGTATTAGGGGATAATCCCTTGCTATTACCGATTCAAACATTAATCTCCCAAGACCTGGATAGGCAAATACTGTTTCAATTACAGTAGCACCACCAAGTAAAAAACCTAAACTTAACATAAAGACTGTTGCTACCGGTAATAATGCATTTCTCATAGCATGTTTATACTTTATAACCCGATCTTTTACTCCTTTAGCCTTTGCCATCATAATATAATCTTCACCGAGAACATTGAGCATTGAATATCGCATAATCATGAACGTATTTGTTACAGATATTAATACTAATGTTAATAACGGTAGGGCCAGATGCTTGGAAACATCTATCACTCTTTCTAACCCTGTATAATTCGCCCATGAAGTTTCTCCACCAAAAACAGGGAACCAACCAAGTTTAGCTGCGAAAACAGAAACTAAAATCATACCTACCCAGAACGAGGGCATCGCACTTAAGAACATCATAAAGGAGAGCATATTTACATCTGTTTTAGAACCACGTTTCCATGCCGAAATTGCGCCAATAATAACCCCTATAATTGTAGAAATAACAAGGCTTAACCCTGCTAACAGTAACGTCCAAGGTATCCGCTCTTTAATTAAATCCACAATAGGCTGTTTCTTTTGAAATGAATATCCGAAATCACCAGTAAATATTCCTTTTACGTAAGTGACATATTGTTGGGCTATGGAGCCATTGAGTCCGTGCTTTTCCAAAATTGCTTCTCGTTCCTCTGCTGTTAAGTAAGCTACCTCTTCACCTGCCAAAAAAATTAATGGGTCTCCTGGCATCAGTCTAGGCAACAAAAAGTTCAATGTTAACATTAGAAAAATGACTAAAGTGTACTGGACAACTTTGCCGGTTAAAAACTTGGACAACTCTCTCCACCCCTAATAGCTATCTGAATTTGATGAGAAAAACTCTCGTAAAAGGGATTACTCTAGATCTTTTACAAGAGTTTTACTTATGATTTAAACTGTTTTATCCTTTGAACCTGATTTTTTCTTTATAAAGAAACCAACAGCAGCAATAGCTACAATGAAGCCTAGAAGGAGGAGTAAAGAATTATTACTGTTACTATCACTTCCAGATTCACTTTCATTTGAATTTGTTTCTTTGTCTTTATTTTGCACTGTGTCTTTTGTCTCTTTTTTATCCGAAGGTGCTGGCGTATCTTTTTCTTTCTCCGAAGTAATGAATGATAGTTTGTGAATGATACCTTTACCAGCTTGGAATGTATAACCATCATACACACTAGGATTGTAGGCATTTATGACATCTCCGAAAAATAAAGTTGCAATAGGAAAATCTTCGGCAACTAAAATTTGAATGTCATGAATAATTTTCTTCCTTTCTTCTGGGGCAATCGCTGCTTTTAATTGTGTTGCTAAAACATCAAATTCTTCATTACCATAAGCACCTAAATTTAAAGAGCCTAGATTTAAGTCCGAGTGGAATAAATCTATCATTCTATCAGGAGTTAACTGTACTGGAGCAGACCAACCAAACATTCCAAGATCAAAATCTCTACCCTGCTTTACATCAAAGCTTGGCCACATGCGCTCCACGGCTGTTTCACTATCCATTGCCCTAACATTGACATTAATACCAATATCATTTAACCATTCGGTAATTATTTCACCTGTTCTAACTCTAACAGGGTTATTAGATGCAACGAGTGAATGTAATTCTATTTTTTCTCCGTTTTGACCTTCACGAAAACCATCTCCATCTAGATCAACAAACCCCGCTTTCTCAAGTAATTCCTTTGCTTTTTCAACATCTTGTTTGTAACCAGGGACCTTGTCATTATAGAATTGGGATGCAGGATGAATCCAACCAGGACTAGCAACTTGACCATACCCTAATAGAACAGTATCTACTAAGTATTGAGGGTCAATTGCATACTTTATTGCCTGTCTAAAGACTGTTTCTGACATCGGATATTCAGAAGCATTAATATGGAATAAAGTAGAACTGAATCCAGGACCTGTTACTACTTTGATTTTCGGATCATTTTCAAACTGTTCCACTAGTTCTGGTGTTAAGCTCGGAGCAATGGCATCTAGTTGATTTCCCCTTAATGCTGTATACATGGCTGTTGTATCTGCAATTATAGGAAAAATAATTTCATTAATCGTTGGCTTTCCTTTATGATAATCAGGATTTGCTTTTATTTTTACGAATTGATCTGTACGATGCTCTACAAAAATATACGGCCCACTTCCGATTGATTGGTTACTTTCCTCATCCGGGTTTGTAATCTCACTCCAAATATGCTTTGGTAGAATTGGAACATCAGATAATGGTCCAACCACAAAATTCGGATCAGGTTGATTTAAGACAAAAGTGAAGCTCGTCGGACTCAGAACTTCTATAGTCTCGATCACTCTTAGTGGATTTGTAAAGCGTGCCTTTGGATATTGTTCAAAATATTCCACTGTGAATTTAATATCCTCTGCTGTTAATGGTTCTCCATCGTGCCATTTAATATTTTCATTTAACGTAAAGTTATAAGTTAATGCATCCTCACTTATACTAAAATCTTTAATTAGCCATGGCTGAGGTAAAAGATCCTCATCTAATTGAAACATCGTATCATATACAAGTTGCATCATATCGAGTCCAGGATACCCAGAATTATATGTGTAAGGATTAATTGTAAATTCATCTCTTGAGATACCTATTTTTAAAGATTCAACAGTATCTTGCTGTCCTTTTGCTTCTAACACAGGAGTAAAAATCAATATAAAAACGAAAAATAAAATTAGACTTTTCTTCATTTAGCTAACCCCCTCATTTTACTGATTACTCTGAATATAATTGATAAAGTAACTGTTCTTATTCTATTAATTCTTGCAAATGAAAGTTCCCTTCTCTTCTGTAGGCCTCAGCAAGTGCAAAATGTCCGTGTGTTGCGAGACCATGGTAAACATGTACAGCTTTATCTAATGCTCTATGAATAGCTCTACCCTTTTCATAATGATTAGCTAAGCTAGAAAAACCTGGTGATAATATTTCAGCTGCCTTAGGATCAAGTATTTGATTAAAATGAGAACCACTGAATTCCATTTGGCATTCCAGTACGTCCATTGCCTTCTCTTTCTTTTCCCAAACTTGAGAAATATCAACTACTGTATTCGGGTGGTGTGGAGTCATATAGTAAATGGTTGGAATTGGATGTGGGTCAAGCCCTGGAGGTTCTTCTATTGCAAAATCTCTGCTTGAAAGTGCTATAGATTCTAGTAGTAGGGTCATTGCTGGGCGACGATCTGGGTCTAAATCATGGAAGGAATGTTCTGGATCTTGTGTAATAATAATATCCGGCTTTACCTCTCGAATCACCTTAATCAGTTTCATCTTGGATTCAACACTTAAATCAACTGTACCATATTGGAAATTCAAGAAAGAGATATTAACACCAAGAACATCTGCAGCTTTTTTAACTTGCGGCTGACTCTTCTCACGACAGAGCATTATGGTTGCATAAGATTCCCCACCATTTTCTACGTTTTTAGCTAATGCACCTCCACACTCGACAACCTCCATACCGTAAACGCCCAAAAATAAAACTTTTTTCCCATCTGCCAATTTTAGTCCCTCCCCTTTATACAATACCCCTCTATAGTATGTAAGGTATTGTTTCATTAATACTAATACGAAAATATTAATTTGTAAATACTGAATTTTATGAATTTACAGTCTTTTATTTGAAATATTAACGATTATTATTCTTTTGACTTAAATAACCCTTTTAAAATAAGACTTTTATTATATAAAGTGTGATTTATAATGTCTTTAATCCAGGATGAATTGGAGTAGTATTACTTATCCGGTTTAAAACATAATGCCATTTCTGGTTACGATCAAATCCTATTAGATTAAAAAGTGCGAAGTATTTTACAACTTTATTAATTCTACTTTTAAATGATCAATTCATACTAGTTTCTATGATAAAATGCTTGTGTATCAGTTTTAAAATTAATAAATTAGTAGCTAGAGACTTAATTATTATTGATACTAAAAATACAATAGGAACAGCTATTTAAAATTACGTGGTGTCTATAAAGAGGCACCACTAATTTTAATTGTTAGAAAGGTGATAACATGTGTGGCTTCGTAGGATTTGCGAACAGTAAATTAGTAGTTGATAGAGAAAAAACAGTTCAAGAGATGATGGATAGCATTATTCATCGAGGTCCTGATAGTAGTGGTATACATTCGGATGAACAGGTGACATTGGGCTTTAGGCGTCTTATGATCATTGATTTATCAGAAGAAGCCAGTCAGCCGATGTATAACGAAGACAAGAGTTGTGTCTTAGTTTTTAACGGTGAGATCTATAATTATATAGAGATAAGACAAGACCTTATCGAAAAAGGTCATGTTTTTAAAAGTCATAGTGACAGTGAAGTGGTCATACATGGCTATGAGGAATATGGCACTGACATTTTACAAAAATTAAGAGGAATGTTTGCCTTTTGCATCTGGGATACAAAAGAAGAATCGATGTTTTTAGCAAGAGATTTCTTTGGCATAAAGCCACTTTACTATACTCAAAATTCAACAGATGGTTCGTTTATTTTTGGTTCAGAGATTAAGTCCTTCTTAAAGCACCCCTCTTTCATTAAAGAGTTAAATAAGGATGCCCTAAAGCCTTACCTTACCTTTCAGTACTCGGTATTAGACGAGACGTTTTTTAAAGGTGTGTTCAAGCTAAAGCCAGGACATTACATGGTATATAAAAATGGTCAGTACGAAATTGAACAATATTGGGATCCTACATTTGATGAAAAACAAAATGATTTAGCCCATTATGTACAGAAAATTGGAGAATCAATACGCGAATCTGTTGCTTATCATAGAATTAGCGATGTAAAAGTAGGCTCATTCCTTTCAGGTGGTGTTGATTCAAGCTATATCACGTCACTTTTAATGCCAAATCATACCTTCTCTGTTGGTTCTAAAGAACATGAGGGGATCTTTAACGAGACAAACCTAGCCAAGGATTTATCTGACATCTTGGAAATTGAAAATCATAAAACATTGATTAGTGCTGAAGAATGCTTCGCTCTACTGCCAACCATTCAATACCATATGGATGAACCTCAGTCTAATTTATCTTCCATACCTCTATACTTTTTAGCTGAGCTAGCGAGTAAGAATGTGACTGTTGTTTTGTCAGGAGAAGGGGCGGACGAGCTTTTCGGAGGATACATTTGGTATCAGGACTCACCAAAGATGGAGCTATACAAGAATATTCCATTTAGCATTCGTCGTACACTGTCATTTCTTTCAAAAACACTTCCTTCAAATAGAATTTCTCAGTTTTTAATGAAGGGTGGCCAAAAGGTGGAAGAAACGTTTATCGGTCAAGCCAAAGTTTTTAGTGAAGAAGATGCAATAAAGGTGTTAAAGGATGAGTACACAAAGAGTCCATCAATTGAAAGTATTACCAAAAAAGTTTATGATGTTGTTAAAGATAAAGACGACCTGACAAAAATGCAGTATCTCGATCTCAAGCTTTGGCTTCCTGGAGATATCCTGTTAAAGGCTGATAAAATGAGCATGGCTCACTCGATCGAACTTAGAGTTCCATTCTTAGATAAAGAAGTCATGGCATTAGCTGGGGAAATTCCAAGCGATTTTCGAGTTAATCGTAAAAACACAAAATTTGCGTTAAGAGAAGCCTCTAATGAAGTGCTTCCTGAGGCATGGGCGAAAAGAGAAAAAGTTGGTTTCCCTGTACCCATGAGATACTGGCTTAGAGAAGAAAAATACTATAATATTGTAAAAGAAATGTTCCAGTCAGATATGGCTAAGGAGTTCTTTAACACGGACGAGTTGCTAAGATACCTTGATGAGCATTACACCAAAAAGAATAACTATGCGAGATATATTTATACTGTGTACGTGTTCCTTATCTGGTACAAAAAGTTTTTTAAAGAATTATAAACGTATCCTTGTCACGAATAAACTGTGCTAGGGGGTAGACAATAATGAAAAAAGCAATAATCATTATTTTATTCTTTTTACTTATCATAGGTGTTTACTTCATGATGAACAGTGAAGTCGCAAGTCAATTAATTGACAATACAAAGCAAGGAAAAATAGTTATTACCAGTCTGGACGCTGACACACAGCGTCCTCTTGGTAATGTAGAATTTGAGATAATAGACTCAAAAACAAATGAAGTGATTTCAGTGGTGAAAACATCTACTAAAGGGATTGGGATCACTGGCCCCCTTAACTATGGGTCGCAATTCCTAGTAAGGCAGATTGGGGTCTTAAAGACCTATGCCCTAGATGAAAGTGAATTTAACATTGAGATTACTCATCCCAAGCATAAAATTACTACTGAAAATAGGAAAACTTCTGGTAGTGTGACAGTTGTTTCTATTGATAACAAGTCACAGCTCCCTATAAAAGGTGTACGATTTGAGCTGATTAACTCAGAAACAAAGAAGGTTATTAGTGTACTAGTAACTGATTCATCAGGCAAGGCCACAGCTGATCAACTTGAGTACGGTAACACCTATGTAATACAACAATCTCATATTATGAAACCTTATGAGAAAGATACAAGAGAATATCAAGTAGAAATAACTCAAGAGAATCATGAGATTATATCAACAAATACTATGGCTGTTTATGTTAAAGATTATCAACAGACAGATGATGGTAGTATTATGCTAAATAATATTGATATCCAAGTAGATACACTCTTACAACACCCTGAACTACCAAACGGTTGTGAAATTACTTCTTTAACAGCAGTCCTGAACTATTACGGCTATGATATTTCTAAGACGGACATGTCAGATCAGTATTTACCAAAAGAGCCATTTGAACAAAGGGAAAACAAACTATTTGGTGCGAATCCTTATAAAGCATATTCTGGTAATCCTAGGGACAAAAGCGGCTTTTTCGTCTATGCACCACCTGTAGTAGAAGCTACAACTCAGTATTTTGAAGCTGTGGGGTCAGAAGATGTACCTGTCGATATTAGTGGTAGTAAAAAAGAAGAAATTATTGAATATCTAAATAACGGGACACCTGTTGTCATGTGGGTAACACTGGATCTAAGTAAACCAAAGGTGAATTATTCATGGTACTTAAATGATACAAGTGAATTATTTCAGGCACCCACCAATTTACATTCCGTTGTCTTACGTGGCTATGATGGGAACAATGTGATTGCAATGAATCCCATAGATGGACAAGTTACGTACAATGCCGATATATTTTTCGAGAGTTACTACGAGCTTGGAAACCATGCTATCATTATTGATCGTAAATGAAAAATTAAAACAATTTATACATCTATATCGCATTCACCCTATAGTAGATGGGGTGTATGCGATTTTTTGTAGCAAAAATCCGAATCTCTGAATTAGTTCCCCCCTTAATAACCAGAAGTGATAATAGGTGTTCCAATGGCGACTTCAATTCTCCCATTAGAGGGATCTTTCCTTAAACCGAATTGCAAGTTAAATACTTTGTCTTCTTTCGTAGGAATCTTCATGTCCCAATTTTTCACATAAGCAGTAACTGATACAAATTGATCCTCGTTCATTTCTTCTATTCTATCGCCAGAAAAAGTCTTTAAGATAGTTTCAGCCTCTAACTCTAAATCAACATTTTCATCATATTTTTTTGTTCCGTATACGGAGTAGAAAACCGAATTTTGATCAAGCTGATCTTTATATGTAGAAACTACATATTCCCAGGCCGTTTCGCTCCATTCATTGCCTGAAATTTCATAAGAAAGAGAAATTCTGTAATCTTTACCATCTTTGTAAACCGTTATTGTTGCTTGCTCATTTACGCCATTTGATTGGGTTATCTTTTGACCAAACTTATTAAAATGGTGTTTCGATTCATGACCTATTGTTTCCCAATTATATGATCTATCTGAACTCACTAATTTTGAAATCTCTTTTGAAACTTCTGCTTCAGTAGATACATTGCTAACCGGCTTTTTTATATAAACTTTCCAGTTCGTTATCAAAATATCTTGTTGATCAGCGACTTCTATCATTTTTAATAACCGATTATCATTTATACTACCTGTGAATAAATTAAAGGCTATCATTAAACTCATCATCATTCCAATAATTTTCATAAATAAATCACCTCAAAATTCAGCATGGCCAAATTTCGAGATGAGTATACTAAACTATTTTATTCATAATCTACCAATATGTGATTGTATCAAGTATACCAAGGAGGATCATCACCATTCCAGCTGCTCGTTGGATATAAGACCCGAGCTTTCTAGCCTTTTTCTTAATCATTTTTCCACCCAAGTCAAAATACCAAATAAATAGTACCGCTAGTAATAATGGTAATGATGTTCCAATGGCAAAAATACTCGGTAAGACCACACCATATGATGACGATAACACCATTGGCATCAGGGTAACAAAGAACAATATAAACATCGTTGGACAAAACCCTAATGAGAAACTAGCTCCCATTAAAAATGCCCCAAGATTTCCTTTTCTTAAGAATCTCTCTGGTACTTTTCCTAAGATTAACGTCCATTTCATCTTAAACATGCCGATCATAAATAAACCTATGAAAATTAGAAGGGGGCCAATTATTTTTCTTACCATTGGAAAATAACTAGTAAGTGATTGTTGGAACTCAATTCCAAGCAGCCAAACGACTAATCCCAATCCAGAAAAGACCACGACCTTTCCGAGTATAAAGAATAACACTTCTTTCCAAGGAATTGCCTTTTGGAGAGATCGATTCCCGTATAAAGTAACAGCTCCTAGGTTCCCCGTAAACTGGCAAGGCGCTAAAGCTCCGACAAACCCTAACACAAAAGCCGCTAATATCGGAATACCTTCAACATTATAGAATACGTTTAGAAATGGCTGACTTAGGAGATTGCTTATTTTGCTAAAGAATTCATACATGCTCATTCTCCGTTCTATTCATCGTCTTTCGCCTGGTACGACAATTGTATATTGATAAATTTTCCATTACAGCCCTTACCTCGATAAATAAAGTTCCCGCTGCATGGAACACATTCCCTGTGATTGCAAACTGATTTGCCCCTACTTTGAATGCAACATACTCCACTTTATATTGAGGAGGCATCGGAATTTTCACACTAACTGACTTAACTTCCTGTTCTGTTTTGAAATCAAAATTCATAACATTGAGTCTTGGTTTAAATGGAGAAACATTGATCTGTATTTCTTTCCGGTCCTCTGCTTTTATCGGATAAACTCCTTGGTCTGCAGCACTCGGAGTCTTAACGATAGAAGCAGAAAAAATGCTTCACTACCCTTTGTACCGAGGAGTCTTTTAAGGTAAGGAGAACTAATTTCCTTTTGAGTTGTAAATCGTTTAATTCCCTTCCTATATAGCCAAAAGGAGACTACACTACCGATTACTTCCCCAATTAAAGAAAGTAGGGTTCCTTCCCATAATCCAAAGACATAAATATTCGCAGCAGTTAAAAAGAAACTCGGATTCAGAGCGAAGATACTAATCAATACATTAAGAAAAATACTTATTAAATAGGAAATTTCTATATTGTCTTTCATTTATTCAATAACAAAATCACTCACACTATCAACCTGCTTTTCTTATACCTATTTGTAAAACCAGAAATCTTGAAAAACTTCGATCAAGGGGTTCTTTCATGTACACTTTTAACTCTAAATTTCAACAATACAACACTTAAAACAGAAATAAAAAGGATTTGAAAAAATGATACCCCTAAAAAAACAATGTCCTGGGGTTTATAAATTGAACTAATTAAAGATAATAAACCAATCACAAAACAAAATCTATAAGTAGGGACAAGAGTGCCGATCTCTTTTCTATTTCTCCATAAAGTTACGAAGACTAATAGGTAGATTAGGGCAAGTAGTAAGTTTATAGGAATCTGGTAAATGGTTTCTGGTTTAGGTGTTAGTAGATGATGAGTGAATGCAAAACCCACATATAAGAATGGAAAAGTATCAATTATAAAACGAATGGGTATTCCTTTTCTTTCGAAAGAAAAAAATATATAAACGATTGAAATTGCGATCCCTATAAAAAAGTGGATCCTTGTTCCATATTGATAGAATATTGTCATTGGTTCATTTATGATAGATAGCGGTTTAACAAGGCTAGGAGAAAATTCCCACGTTAAGAATGTGATCACAGTTGAATTTATGTAAAGGTCTGAAATAGTCTTGAATCGATCCTTCTGATCCTTATAGATGAAAAATAAGATACCAAAACTACATGCACACGAGAATATTATTATTAGATATGGTAGTGGAATTATGAATGGACCAATCTGCAGTGCTGTCATTTTAAGTCCTCACTATTTGCTATTAATTTTTCTATTTGCTCTTTAAATATATCGGGGCCACCATATCCAACTATTTGATCAACAATTAACCCATTCTCATTAATAAAGAATGTTGTTGGAACTGCAATAATTCTGTACATTTCTGTTATTTCCCCGCTCTTATCTAAGAGAATCGGGAAGGTAAGTTGGTACTCTATTAAAAAAGCTTCTACACCATCCAGGGTATCAGTCTTTGTCATATTGACCTCAAAAACACCAACTTTATCACCGTACATATCATATAACTTCTGAAGCTCTGGCGCTTCCTTCTGACAAGGGCTACACCATGACGCCCAAAAATTTTATACGACAGGCTTTTTAAGTGAAGAACGGATTACATATGGCTTGTTATCGATCCCATGTAATGTAAAAGAAGGTGCTTTAAAGTTTATCATAGGTTTTTCCTCTACTTCGGCTGTTACGACTTGCTCCGTTTTGTATGTATTCATCACCGCCACTATTCCCCATATAATACCTAAGGTTAAAATCACATTTAGCAAGTTTCTCATTATAGCCCTTTCGAACCAAGTGGTTCTTCGGCACCAACTGTTCTAGAGTTACCATTTCTAATTGATCTCGATTGATCTGAGTATTTTCGTTAGCATCTTCTTCATCACCTTAAAAAATATTAGTACCTAAATTATACAAAAAAACTGTAGACAAGTCCCGCGAAAAAGGGGATTTGTCTACAGTCTGAACAACTCTATAAGAGTTGTCTATTCCTCCTTACATTACTTTTATCGTCCCCTTCATCCCTGCTTCTTCATGTCCAGGGATCGTACACCTGAATACAAAAGTCCCTGCTTCTAAAACAGTAAAAATAACTTTACCTTCCGTTTTTGGTGTGAGATGTATATGAACTAAGTTATTACTTCCATGATTATGTTGGTTCGAGGATGAGAAGATTTGTACGTTGTCGGTCTCAATCTCTAAGTCATGTTCGACTTCACCCACATTGTTTAAAAGGATTGTAACTTTCTCACCCTTTTTTATTGTTAGTGTACTAGGTAAATAGCTAAATTCATTTGCAGCAATAGAAATAACTTTTTCTTGTGGGTCATTAGTTATGCTATTAGAATGCCCTTTGTGTGCCGAATGGTCGGTATGTTCATCCCAAATTGGACCTTGAAGATTGGATGAAAAAATAATAATTCCTACCACCAAGGTCATAATAACCGGACTCTGTGTTACTTTTAAATATTTGGTCTTGCTTTCTTTTTCTTTTTCATGATTAATAATGAAGAAGAGTAAAAATGAGATGGCCAAGCAAAAGATAAATAATAGACGAGTGGTTATTTCATGATAACCTGGTTTACTCATCTCACCTAGCATGGCCCCCATCATCCCACCCATAAGCCCAGATAGAACTCCATCAAGAAATCCGACAATTCCAACAGATATGCCCGTTAGTCCACCAATAATTATGCCTGTACAAGCACCTATTGCGGTAGATATAAACAAGTCACCTTTAAAGAGGATACCCGCAATGACTCCAGCACCTAGACCCATTACCATACCCGAAGCCATCGCGACCATCATTCCGGACATTAATGTGAGATTACTACGTTTTAATAGGGTAAGAAATACAATACATATGGATAAAACTGTTAGAGTTAATACGATCATCATTAAACTATTGTTCAACTATTGCTCCTCCTCATTGTTTTTTAAACTATATGAGTACAAGCAATGATTTATTCTTCTCTCAAATTAATGTCTTGCTTTTTTCTCTTTTGCACCACTATCTTTTCCCAACTACATCTACCTTAAGATTAAGAATCTGCCTAGGAAACCGATAAACACAATAACAAGTATTAAACGGATGTGTGGGATGAAGAATGAAAAGTTTAAGCATAAAAAAATAAATAGGTTATTGGTAGTATTTATATCTTTGTTCATGATTCTAGGTAGGATATGTGAGTTACTTAAAGATTAAAGAAAACGATTTTCCTATAGTTAAACAAATTAGTACGTATTTTATTGATGATGTTATTGAAACGGTATCTATAATCAGGATTTATCTCCCAATAGTGTCATTATCGAAATCGGCGGAGTCGATAATACAATTGTGGAACTCTATCGAAGCGAAGAATCATTAAAGAATAAATTAACCTTCGAAGAACAATTTTTTCTAAAATAAAAAGACCAACAAAGTTGTTGGTCTTGAATTCCACCTATGTATGGTGGAGACGGTGGGACGTGCATTTCCATGCTTTCGACATGGCACTGACTATATCTTGAACCTGTATCATATCAGGTCCTCCGGCGTCTTATGCGAAATATATTTTTACTTGCGTTAAGCAAGTAGAACTTCGCATCCTAGTACTACCACTTGGGCAGCCTATAAGTCGATACACGGCTGTTGGATTGCTCCACATACCGCTCGGCATTGCCTTATCGCTAAGTTAGCGACTTAGGTTTCACCGATAAAGCCGGATTATCACTTATGTGTTACCACACAAGGCGACTATTTACTAATCGAACCCACGTCCAGACATAACGGCACTTAAGCTTCTACGAGTGTAGTCGATATATTAGCATTTCGCGAACCTCTTGGCCTATCGACAGGCTTTGCGGCAGCTAGTCTGATTGCTCTCTTCCTTTGTCCCCAGACGGAGAACGCCAGCGTAGCCCACTTAGAGTGAGTCCCTTACCCTACCACATGGGCGATGGAGGGAGGAACAGCTATAGACTGTTATTAAGCAGCTAAAGCTAAGTTGTTGTTAGTTTTGCCAGTTATTGGCTTTGACGTTTTAACGAGGCCGATCCCCTCGACTCGCAACCTAAGCTCGAACTATCCCTGTCGAATCCGTAGCGTCCCCATATAAGAATGCGTGAAGTTTTTCATTCATGCATTTATGATGGTGTTACGTAATACGGGAAAATAAGCTTAATTGCTTATTTAGTTTTCAATACTGTTACCGTCGCTCTGTAACGACAATTCTTATTATAACATATAGAGTGACTTATTCAATTGGTATTTCCTAGTGGACTATGGATTTTTTGTTAATATTCAGTACCTCTATGTTTTCTGTCGATCTCTGAAGGCACGCTCTATATCCCGTTTTGCTTCTTTCTTCTTCAAGTCATCACGCTTATCATAGTTCTTTTTCCCTTTACCCAGACCTATTAGAACTTTTGCAAAACCATTTTTCAAATAAACCTTAATCGGAACTAAAGTGTATCCCTCTTCCTTTGCATCGCCAATCAATTTATTGATCTGCTTTCTATGAAGCAAAAGCTTTCGCGTTCTTAGAGGTTCATGATTAAAACGGTTACCTTGTTCATAAGGACTTACATGAGCATTATATAAGTAAAGCTCTCCCTGATAGATTCTCGCAAAAGAATCCCGTAGATTAATTTTCCCTGCTCTGATTGATTTTATTTCAGTCCCTTGAAGTACAATTCCAGCTTCAAAAGTCTCTTCGATAAAATAATCATGATTTGCTTTTTTATTCTGAGCGACTACCTTTCCTTCTCCCTTTGGCATGGTGGCCCCCCCCTTACTAAAACAGTAATTATATTTTAGCAAAAAATCTATTTATGTACAAATGAAGGGTGGTATAAAAACCACCCTTCATTAACCTTATTTCTTTTTCGGCTTACGCTTCTGTCTTGGCGCATTCTCGAAATGCTTTTTCTTCTTCTTTGTTGGACCAGCTTTATCATCTTTACTTTGACCATTACGGCCAGTTGCACCGGATTTACCGGATCTACTATTTCTATCGCCTCTGCCACTTCCACCTTTTTCACTCTTGATGACAGTAGGTCGATCTTTTCGTTCAGGGCGCTTCGTAACTTTCATTCCGACTATTTCAAAATCAATCGAACGTTCATCTTTGTTTACATTTATTACCCTAATTCTGATTTCGTCTCCAATTCTAAAGATATTACCTGTACGTTCACCAATCATAGCATACGTTCGATCATCATAACGGTAATAATCATCAGATAAATAGCTAACATGAACGAGCCCTTCGATCGTGTTCTCTAATTCCACAAATAATCCAAAGTTAGTGACAGAGCTTATTACACCATCATACTCTTCACCAATCTTATCTTGCATGTACTCTGCTTTCTTTAACTCATCCGTCTCACGCTCAGATTCAACTGCTCTTCTTTCCATATTGGAAGAATGATCCGCAATATCTACAAGCAAGTTGTCCCACTTTTCCTTTGTCTTTTCATCAACTTTTCCTTCAATTAAATACGTACGGATTAGACGATGTACAATTAAATCCGGATAACGACGAATTGGTGATGTAAAGTGAGTGTAAAATTCTGTTGAAAGACCAAAATGCCCTAAACTTTCCGCATCATAGCGCGCTTGCTTCATGGAACGTAACAGAACAGTCGAGATAACAGGTTCTTCTGGCTTTCCTTTTACAGCTTCTAAAACTTGTTGTAGTGCCCTTGGGTGAATGGTGTTGCCTGTTCCCTTCACAACATATCCAAAGGTTGTAATAAACTCAAAGAAACGACTTAGCTTTTCTTCCTTTGGATCCTCATGGACACGGTACATAAACGGTACTTTCATCCAATGAAAATGCTCCGCAACTGTTTCATTTGCTAACAACATAAATTCCTCTATTAGTTTTTCAGCAACAGATCGTTCTCGAAGGACAATATCTTCTGGCTTGCCATCTGGATCTACAAGTACCTTTGCTTCTTTGAAGTCAAAATCAATAGCTCCACGCTCCATACGTTTGTTACGTAGAACCTGAGCTAATTCCCCCATCAACTCAAACATAGGAACAAGACTGCTGTATTTTTCAATAGTCTCTTCATCTTTATCTTCTAAGATTTGATTTACTGCTTTATATGTCATACGCTCTGTAGTTTTAATTACACTTTCAAAAATCTCATGACTAACTACTTCACCACTTTGGTTTACAACCATTTCACATGATAAAGTGAAACGATCTACCTGTGGATTTAGAGAACAAATTCCATTTGATAATCGATGCGGGATCATTGGAATGACGCGATCTACTAAATAAATACTTGTTCCACGTTCTGCACCTTCTATATCAATAGGTGATCCTTCAGTTACATAATGTGTAACGTCTGCAATATGGACACCCAGTTTATAGTGTCCGTTATCTAACTTCGTAACGGTTACAGCATCATCTAAATCCTTTGCATCAGCACCATCGATCGTAACTATTGTTTCACTTCGTAGATCACGGCGTTTCCCAATTGTATCTTCTGCAATAGTATCCGGAACATCATTGGCTTGTTGCAAAGCTTCTGCCGGGAATTCCTGTGGTAAACCATATTTATGAATAACAGAAAGTATATCCACACCAGGATCATTTTTATGCCCGAGAATATGTATAACTTCTCCCTCAGCACTCATTCGACCTTCTGGGTAGTTCACAACACGAACAACTACCTTATGCCCATCAATTGCACCATTTGACATAGCCTTTGGGATAAAAATATCATGTGTAATACGCTTGTCATCTACAATTACAAAGCCAAAGCTTTTGCTTTCTTCATAAGTACCAACTATTTCTTTAACGCCACGCTCAATTATCCTTACAACTTCTCCTTCTTCACGTGTTCCTGAAGATTTGGGATGTAAGCGTACTAAAACTGTATCTCCATGCATCGCATTTTTCAAATCAGATGGCGGGATAAAAATATCCTGTTTTTCCGTTCCTTTTACTTTGTCTTCGGTTTCAACAAAGGCGAATCCCTTCGGATGTCCGATAACTCTTCCTCTAATTAAACTCATTTTATCAGGTAGTCCATAGCGACTACTGCGAGTGCGAACAACTAATCCTTGTTCCTCCATTGCTACCAAAGCTTTTACAAATTCTTTAAAATCTGCTGAATCTTCTATTCCAAATGCCTCTTCTAGTTCTTTGACTGTTAAAGGCTTATACGCTTCCTCTTTCATAAAGGAAAGCAATTGTGTGATACGATTTTGAATAGATTCCATTTAAGTCACTCCTTTCTTAGGGAAAACCCTTATACCCCTAGTTCGTAATTCATCTGTATATTACCACTCTATCTTTTCTAAAAATTGATAAACATCCTGATGTAATTGATCTCTTTCTTTATCAAGAGTAATGACATGACCAGACTCTTCATACCATTTAATCTCTTTATTTACCGATTCTATTTGGTTGTATATGATATTCGCGCTATCCGTGTTAATCATTAGATCATGGCGAGCTTGTACGACGAAAGTGGGCGCATAGATAAGATCTACCTGATTCCGTACATCTGAAATTAGATCCTGCAAAGCCTTCAATGTCTGCATGGGCTTTTGCTTAAATGACTCCATTTCAGCATTTATCACATCTTGATTCTTTCCCTCTTGTCGTTTAAATTCCTGCGCATAGTCTAACACACCTTGATACATTATTTCCTCGCTCTTGATATACATTGGTGCACACATTGTTACGATACCCTTTATCGGTACATTATAACCTAATTTAAGGGAAAATACCCCACCTAAGGACAGACCAGCCACCGCTATTTTCTCGTAGCCTTTTTCCTTAAGAAAGTCATAAGCTTCAGTAACGTCTTGCCACCAATCCTCAGGTCCATATTTAACAAGTTCCTCAGGTGGAACTGCATGACCTCTATACTGTGGGCCATAGCAAGTATATCCTTTTTTCTCTAAATACCGAGCCAACATCCTGCAATCTGCAGAATTACCTGTAAATCCATGTAATAGTAAAACAGCCCGTTCTCCTCCCTCAAAGAAAAACGGTTTAGGCAATACTCGTTTCATTTTCTGAACTCCTTTCAGTCTTAATTAAATGTATAAGAGTGAAAATTATCTTTGCTAACGTATTATTTATTTGTGACCTCGAGTTCTTTTTCATCTAGTCTTTTCAATACAGAAAGTAGGAAAGGAAACTCTTTAATTCAGTTTGTATGTAATATGTAATTTTAGTTTAAACAATTGATGAATTAAGTATGTTTTTTCTTACAAAATGGCTCTGGTAAAGCTCAATGTTGATTTTTTCAAACGAAGTTGATTGAAGTGGAAGGTGCTCTGGCTCCGGCGGGAGCAGCGGGACAGGTGAGACACCGAAGGCGCAAGTGCCGAGTTGGCTCACCGCCCGCCCCGCGGAAAGCAAGCATCCTGCAGCTGAAATCAACAACAAAGTTTAACAGAGACCTTCATGCAAAACAATTTTGCACCATGAGGTATGAAAATAAGCAATATATTTCTTTAGCAGTGATCGAAGTGGAAGAACGCGAGACTCCTG
>JBFILZ010000022.1:0-28915 GCA_041611945.1 Bacillus sp. (in: firmicutes) | reverse complement strand
GCTCCTTGGGGTCAATTAAAGATTGAAAAAGTAGAAGTGATAGAAGATAAGTAAGCGCCTGTTAGTTTATGGCGTTTTTTTGTTATGCTCTTTTTTAAAAAATGGCTCTGTTAAACGTTGTTGTTGATTTCAGCTGCAGGATGCTCGCTTTCCGCGGGACTTTGAATATGCTCCATGAGTTCTCACCGCACGAAGGAAATGCGGAAGCACGACCGAATAGTCTTCCATGAGAA
The DNA here is from genome assembly GCA_041611945.1 of Bacillus sp. (in: firmicutes). Classification (GTDB taxonomy): domain Bacteria; phylum Bacillota; class Bacilli; order Bacillales; family SA4; genus Bacillus_BS. Next base: position 28,682 of record JBFILZ010000022.1, on the reverse strand, counting down.
TACTCCAGCGTACCGATTGAACTGCTTCTAGAGTATACTTCGGTGAAATCGGGACGTTTGTTACTAAATATCACAATTTCGTCATACAAGAAACGGTTATTCCTCTATAGCTCTGCAGAAGCTTTCGAGGAGTCTCGCACCTTCCACTTCAATCAACTTCGTTTGAAAATAAACATTGAGCTTTAACAGAGCCATTTTTAAGAAAAGAGCATAACAAAAAAACGCCATAAACTAACAGGCGCTTACTTATCTTCTATCACTTCTACTTTTTCAATCTTTAATTGACCCCAAGGAGCAACTCGAATACTCGCTACTAAGTTTTCAATTTCTTCTTCAAGTTTTTTTCCGGTTCCTTCTGGAACATAGTAACGTTCTATACCATATTTTATTAACAATTCACTAGAATTGACTTCATACATATATTTCCCTCTTAATAACACCATATCAGAACCCACTATTGGTTTTAACCGACCAACTGATACAACCTCATGGTAATTATCTTCTTTCTCTAATAATACCCATACTTGATCTCCGTACTGAGGCAGTTCAGCTTCCAACCAGAATTCACTCGATACTGACGATATATTATATTGCATCACAACATAATCACCGTAAAATATGTCCCGAGGGTCAATTGGTTCAGTCCTTAATTGTATCTCTTTGCCGAATACATCGATTGCATAATAGGATCCCGTCATCATGACTAAGAACATAGCTTGTAATAATATGACCAGATAAAATAAGAGTCGATTAGTCATTTCTCTCCACTCCCTTCACAAGCTTTCGCCTTTGTTTATCGAGAAACCAGCTTAATAAAAATAATGTAATCCCGCCAATTAAGAAGAACATCGATTTTGGCATAAAATCCCATGCTAGATGAATATAACCAACAAACGCACTTAATAAAAACAGTACTGTTCCAAAGGTTACTTTATTTTGAATTTGCTCACGATAACCAATTATCAATAAGCTTATTGAATAAATAAATAGGATTAGTAAATAAATGAAATTACCCATAAGTTCTAAATAAAATACTGGTAAAAATAATATTCCATCTACCAATTCAAATGTTCCTCTTTTTCTAAAAAAGAAGAATGCTAAAATGCTAACAATGAGAAATGGATAGATTGCATGGGAGTTAGAAAGTGCCTTTGCTCCAAGTTGAAAAAATGAATCACTCCAAAAAATATTAAATATTGTAACAATGACCGCACCAATCACCATCGTTAACTGAATTGTATGTTTAACATTTACCTTGCTTATGAAATCGCTAAGGACATAAAGACCTAAATAAATAGCGAATAAATATAGGTGGTTTATTTCATTACTAATGACAAATAGTAAACCTGTTAATAAATAAGAAAGAGAAAACACAATGCTTGTTGCTATATTCGGACGGTGAAAGATAAAATGACCCACCCCGAATAATAATAGAAGAGCTAAAAAATAGCTAAACGAAGAAAATTCGGTTGTACTGTATAGTTGACCGGCTGTTACGATAATCGTTGCAACCAATAATAAAAATTTACTTTTCCAAAACTGCACAGCTAGTAAAGCAGATATTGACCATACGATAAAAGGAAAATCACTATACGATTGAAAGTGAAACATTTGTCCGATCAAGAAAATCCCTGCTCCAAACGTAAACACTCCCATACCAATTAGTCCAAATCCAATCCGGTCGCTCTCCCCTCCTCGCAAAATGCGCTCACCTGCAAGATAAAATACACACATAAAGAATAATAGTATCGCTACTCGAACTAGCTGAGAAATTCCGTCCCAGTTGGATGCAATAAATGATAAAACCCCTAAACCCACTAAAAGGCTAGCGAATAGTGGAAGCATATTCGAATTTTTTTCCTGCTCATATCTACTTACGATTTGCTCAAATTGTGCTTCGGAAATTATTCCATCCTTGACCCATTTTTTCCCCTCTAAAATAATTCGTTTACTCAATGGCTCCGCTCCTTTCTTTTAAAAGACTGAATCTTCCCATACGTTAACGTACGCCAAAGCCATTCCATAGGTCCATATTGAAAGTGCATCAGCCATACATAACTTCCGAATACTTGTAAAATAAAAATCCCTATAGTAAGCATCAAACCTTGTAAATGAGTGATCTCTCCATATAAACCAAATCCATAACCATAAAAGATTGTTATACAAATAAGCGATTGTAACAAATAGTTTGTTAAAGAAAGTTTACCAATAAAAGCAAACGGCTTTAGAAAAATTCCCCAACGTTTTTTTTCGATTAAAAGTACAATTGATGTTGCATAAAATAAGGCTAAAGCTGGTCCTCCGATTGAATCTTGAAAGTATTGGGTACCAATATTGTTTACTGTAATATACGGTAGTAATTTTGATGGAATAGCAATAATGAGAGTGATTCCCCACATAGTTCGTATAGCCTTTTTATTCATTTCAACTGCACTAAACCATTTTAGTTTTGCAATAGATGCTCCAAGTAAAAAGAGTGGTAGGATTGAAACGAGTAAAAACAATGCATTTCCCAAGTTATTCACATAAAAATAATCCTTCATCCTTTGCTCTGTTACTTCAAAAAACGAGCCATATTTATAATGCTTAATAGATTCTACTATTAATACTTCATCTCCCGGAATCTGTGCCATCTCAGGAGAGACATATGAAAATATTAGTAATAATACACTCAAAGTTATTGCAGGGATCAGCAAAACTGATAAACCAGTAATTATTAATGCCTTTGACCGAATGCCATAAAAAAGTAAAAGAATAAAACCAATTAGAGAATAGGTAACCAAAATATCACCATGCCAAACGAGGAAAGCATGCATTATTCCAAAGAGGAACAAAAAGAATAGTCGTCTAGTAAATAGCATCTTATATGGCAGATTTCTTTCTTTGGCTCGATCCAAAAAGATAACCATACCAAAACCGAATAAAAAGGAAAACAAAGTATAGAAGCTTGCTTGAGCAAATATGTCGATGAATTTTCGCACCAAGGAATCGATTAAGCTTAAATCTGGGTTAGAACCCTCATAAAGAACTGGCGAATGAAAGGCAGACATATTTACTAAAAAAATTCCAAGAATTGCAAAGCCACGAATGACATCAATGGAATGAATCCGCTCCGTATCAAGAATTGCTGACGAATAATTAGTCATATTCAAATTTCTCCATATCTTCCGACTTAGTATTTATTATACTAAGTCTCTATAATGTTTTGGTGATTTTATGAAGAAGATAATTCTCACTTATGAACATTAACATACGTTTATCATAGTATACCTCATAGAATTTTTATAAAAAGGGTGTTTTCTATGCCTGCAATTGTTGGCGCAGTTAAGGTAATAAGCATTGGGTCTTCTAGTGTATTTAATATTGGTGATGTATTTATGATTACCCCTAATTCATCTGCAAAAACCTTTTCAGGGGCTGGTTCGTTTAATTCCGGCGATGGACTTCGTATTGTCAATAATCGAAGTGCAACCAATACACTGGATAATGACTTAACAGACCAACCAATTCTTAAATTTTCTTAAGGAGGAGGACAAATGAATTTCTATATTCACCAAACAATTAATATTAATCAATTGAAAGTCGGAAGTATTTCTAATTCTGCTGTTCTTCAAATTGGAAGTGCTGGAATAATAAAGCCCCTATCAAATTTATACAATACAGGTGGGTTTAAAGCCCCCGCTCCCCAGTCAGGAGATACAGGTGCTATAGAAGGTTCAGTGGTTCCATTATCAGTTCGAGTTTAAATAGGCATTCACCCATTCTTAATCAAAAGCATAAAGTAGTTATAGACTTTTTAGAAAAGGGTGATAAGTGAATGCACTATAACCAAATTGATATTGTAAATTATTTGCAGGAATTAGGTCGTTTTGTACAAAGGCAACAATCAGAAATACAAGACCTTCAAAGTTCAATCAAATTGCTCAAAGCAGAGCTAAAAGAAGTAAAATCGAAACCTTATACAAATATCGAAAAATTGGAATATAAATTTGACCAATTAAAAGTAGAGACTTTAGAAGGAACATTAAACATTGGACTTAACCCTTATAACAATGAACAGATTGAAGAATTCTCGGTGAATCAAGGGCAATCAAATGTCAAACAAGCTAAAGCCTATACACAAAACAATCAAGATACCATTCGTAATCGAATACTGCAATATCTTGATAATGAAGGCAACCATCGTATCCATGATGTTCAGATGCGAACAGGTGCACCACTAGACGAAGCTTATAGCGACTTTATGATTCAGGATGTAAAAAAGCAATTAGATAGCCGTATTCTTTATTATCTAAATCAAACTTCATCTGAAAATTGGAGCTGTGAAGAGAAATCGATAGAATCAGAAGATTTGATAATCGAAAAAATCAAACAAGACATTGATGGGGCTTTTTCGGCATTTATTCAACATTTGCCTAGAGATGGAAAGGAGGAATACCAGTGAAATTTACTGTTGTAAATAAAAGCATCCATGTAGGTGATTTAAATGTGGTAGGTGTATCCTCCTCTAGTTTATTGTTGATAGGCGATGTTGAAACCATCTGTTTATCATCTACATTTGATACTCCAGCCGAATCTCTAATTATTGGTCCGTTCGTACCTTTACGTTAGGAGCTGTTATCTAGTATGAATCAACGAACCTCGGTTGTTCCAAATATCTTTATCAATTCAATTAGCTTCAGTAGTGTCTTTGAGATTGGTGATGTAAGTAAAATAAATACATCCTCACAAGCCCTTGCGGTACAACGTGAGTACCCCCTCTTTGTAGAAAATGAGGCTAATTATTCATCCTATCAAATATTCTCTGAAAATATTCCTATTCCAGTAATTCATGAATTCGTTGATCAGACCTTCATTCATGAGAATCCAATAATTAAAGTAGATAGCCTGAAAATAACAGGGATTTCCAACTCATCTGTTGTTCAAGTTGGTTCTGCCGATAGTTTATTTGCAGAGACAAGGGTCAAACACATTCGTCAGTTACTTTCTTCAACTAATCGCTCTGTTTAAGCTTTACTTTAATTTTCACATCCAGTTAGGTCTGATACTCGCAGTGGAAATCAACAACCACGTTTAACAGATTCTTTAGTATTAAATTAATTTCAAATAAAAGCAGTTGAACATTTATTAATTCTAATCATAATGTAAGTTTAAAGACCGAAATAATAAAGGGTGTTCACCATGCCATCCATCGTAGGACCAATCAATATTATTAGTGTCAGTGGAGGAGTTATTAATTTTGGTGACTCATTAAACATCTCACCAACTAGTTCCTCTAAAACAAATGCCGGTTCAGGTTCGTTTAATACTGGAGACTTCATTTGCACCAATAATGGGATAAGTGCAACTAACTCGTTCGATCCAGACATTAATGATCAGCAAACGACTAGTATTTAATACGTTATGTTTTGAGTAATAAATCTTATCTCCAAAATTTTCATCACTCATTTTTTTTAAAGGGCTAAACGTTGTTGCTGATTTCAGCTTCATGTTGCTCGCTTTCCTCGGGCGGGCGTCCTTTCGCTTCAATCAACTTTCTTTGAAAAATCAACATCGAGCTTTAACAGAGCCTCTAAAAGAAGAGAACTAGCTTAATTTTTAAGCTAGTTCTCTTCTTTTAATTTTAGGCTATGCTAAACTTTGTTGATGTTTTATGCTGCAGGAAGCCTATTCAGCTGAGAGACTCAGCCGGGCAACTTGGTGCAGCGGAATCTCTCCCTTTCTCCTAATCCCTCAGAGTTTAAGAATTAGCAGCAATATCAGCACCCACATTTTTGTAAGTTTTAGACATGGAATAACTATCCTAAAGGTTCGCTTAAACTTATAAACATGTCCTTATAAACACATTAAATCATTATTACAAATGCGCTATCCTTTCTACAAAACTTCAAGCTTAATACGAGTACCTCTTCCTGATGGTTCCGCCGGATCAACAATAATTTTTTTCGGCAGCCGTAACCGTAATTCATGAACATGACTGATGACTCCTACTGAGAGATTATTGGAATGTAGCTTTTCAAGTGCGGTAACAACCGTATCTAATAAATCTGCATCTAATGTCCCAAACCCTTCATCAAGGAAAAAGAATTGCAATGGATATTCGCCTCGTAACTGGATTTGAGCTGATAAGGCTAGTGCTAATGCGAGTGAGGTTAAAAAAGTTTCCCCACCTGAGAGTGTACTAACAGGCCTGCGAACCCCTCCGTTCGCATCATCCCTCATAATAAATCCACCTTGTGAATCTACCTCTATCGCATAGCGCTGTCTTGTTAACAAACCGAGGCGCTCAGATGCATCCCTTGCTACACGAACGAGCTGTTCTTCAGCTAGAAATTCAACAAAGCTATTTCCTTTTAATACTTGCTGAAGCTTCCCATATTGTTCAGCCTTTTTAGCCAGTTCATCCCTCATATTCTCAATTTCAACAAAACGGATATGTCTTTCTTTAAGTTGTTCAAGGGTTCTAGAAGCGGCACCCATTTGCTGAATAACATCCTGTAAATGTTCTTTTATCTCTTTAAAAAGTGCTTGGGTGGACAGCCATTGCTCTTCAGAGATTACACTATCTCCCATTTGCTCGATAATTTTGCCATGCTCATGCTTTGTTTGTTTTAGTTCGTCCAAAAATAGTTGGATTTCTTCGTTTACTCTCTCTCTTTTTTCAACAGGAAGGATTGCCTCTTTAATTGAAGCTAAATCTTCAAAGGATGATTCCTTTCTTTGAGCTTCCCATTTAGCCTTCACCTTCTCAACCAAAGTAGCTGTATCATTTAAAGTTTTCTCTGTGGCTTTAACTTCGCCTTCTAAACCTTGAAGTTCACTGCTTATGAGTTTGTATGATTCATTCAATTTTTTCTCATGTTGATATAGAGTAGATAACAGTGTTTCGACGCGAGTTAGCAAAATATCTACATCTTCGTCTGCCGTTAGTTTTTTTAGCTGAGTGCTTACTTCTAGAAGTCGTTCCTCTCTGCTTTTCAAATTACCTGCCACTTCAATTTGATTCTTTTCTAACATCGTTACTTCTTCTTTTACCCCATCTAATTCAAGCTCTTTTTCCTCAAGAAGAGGTAAACTTTTTTCAATTCGGGAAGCAATCGTTTGAGCTTCCTTATCCTTAGTAGCCCTCTTACCCATGAATTGTTCGAAAGTCTCTAATTCAAAATCTGGATAGCCTTTTTTCCAAGCTAACTCAGCATCCCTTATCTGTTTCTCTAAATTTCCTAACTTCTCTTTATCCTGCAAAACCTCATCTTCAAAGTATTTAAGTGCTTGTTTCTGTTCAGCTAGGTTTTGACTACAATTTTTTCTATGTTTAAGGTCATCTTGAATACGTTCTTTTTGTTCAATTGCATCCTGAGATAAAGCTTTAATTTCCGTTAAAAGTGTTTGAATTTCTCCTTCGTACACTTTTGAGTCAGGTTTAACAGTAGGAGTCTTTTCGGTAAAAGAAGAATCCACTAACCCTTCATACACGAGTGTTTCTGATAATTGCTGTAGAGATAGTTTAATAGAAAAAACCTTAGGTATTATTTGTTGAACTTCATTTAATATCGCATTTTGCTGTTTAAGGCTTAACTCAAGCTCTACATCAGATTCAATATGCAAGTTAGTAGAACCCGTATGATCAGAAGATCCGCATACTGGGCAGGGCTCACCGGCTACAAGTCGACTTGCAAGTTGCTCTGCTAGTTTTAATTCTTTCGTATCATCGATACTCTTCTTTAATAGTTCGATTCTATTCTCCACTGCTTGTTTCTGAGTTTCTAAATTCCGTTCTCGTTCACACGTTTTTCCATATAAACCTTCTAGTTGTTTAAACGAAGAAGTAAGCCTAGAATTAATAAGTCCTTCTTGTTTCATGTGTTTTTCAACTTGAAACTCTGCTTTCTCTTTCTTTAAGAGCTGGTCAGAGTATACCTTCTTAATTTCTAAAATTTGTTGGTTTAAATACCCAATATGTTGTTTTTCTTCTCGTGCCTTTTGAAGTTGTTCTCGTTCTTCAACAGATATAGATAGCTCACTAAGCTGAACTTTTAGCTCCTTTTGTTTAATTATCCAACTTTCAAAAAGGGCTCTATTTTCTTTAAGAAACTGTTGTTTATTTTCAATTTTCTTAGTAACCAGTTGAAGTTCATGCTTGTTGTTTGTGACTTCTTCTAGGAGTTCTACCTTTTTATTCGCTAGTTCTTTTGCTTCAATTAGCTTTTCTTTTTGAACAAGAAGACCTGGCTCTTCGCTCGCTCTTTTCTTTGATGCTCCCTCATATTGCTCCTGTACATATTCGAATTTAGCTCTCTTCTGAACGAGTGACTCTTGTAATGTAGTTAATGCTCGATCCACATCTGCATATCTTTGTTGTATTTGCTGAAGTTCCTCTGCATATGGTAAAAGCTTTTCTGCTTCATCTGAAGTTGAGAGTTGAATCGATTGCTTCTTAATCTCTTCCTGTCGTTCTGCTAAGTTTTGAAGCTTTGTTGAAAGTTGAACTTTTTCCTGTTCCCATTGCCAAAGCTGCTTTTGTTTATCAAAAATCTGTTCAGTATGCTCGAGTTCCTTCTTTCGTTTGTTTAAAAGGATGTCTAAATCATTTACTTCTTGAAGTGCAGTTTGTATGGCTTCTTTTGAGGCATCACCTAACCCTACCTGCTCCGCAATAAGCTCATTTATTTTTTGATTTGCTTCTTGCAAACGGAATTTGACCTTTTTACTTAACTCGTCTCCATATTGCTCAAGATGAAAGATCCGTTGAAGCATTTGGCGACGGTCTACACCTTTTAAGGAAAGGAATTCAGCAAATTTCCCTTGTGGTAGTACAACTGCTCTTGTAAAGTCTTCGATCGTGAGACCAAGAAGTTCCTGTATTTTTTGATTAACTTCTCCGGATTTATCGGCTAATACTGTTGTTTCTTCTGCTTTTTCAATTAGTCGGCAGCTTGCTGTTTTTAAACGAATATCGTCCGTCCTCTTAAAGCTTCTTTCAACTGTATAATGCCTTGCACCTGTTGCAGAAAGAAGTTCAAACGTAAATGAAACCGATAAAACATCCTCTGCATGGTTCATGATTCCTTGTGTTTGGTTCGCTGCTCGCTCTACTTTCCCATAAAGAGCAAGTGTCATAGCATCCAAAATCGAGGATTTTCCACTTCCTGTAGGTCCAAAAATCCCAAAAACCCCACCTTCACAAAGTGTTTCAAAATCAACTTCCTGCTTTTCACGAAAGCTATGTAGACCCGAGATGGATAAAAGAATCGGCTTCATTTTACTCCTCCTCTCTTTCATTAGACTGACTTTCATTTAAGAGCTCTAAAAACACATTTAATAATTCAGGCTCTAGCTTCGCTCCGCCAGTTTGTCTTTCGTAAAAACGTCTAAACAATTCATCAATTGGTAAGTTTCTTGTAGATGGACCTGCTTCCGCTTCAAGTTCTGTTTCAAAAATTGGCCTTATATGGAGAATCCCTGCATGTGCTTTTCTAATTCGTTGAATCTCTTCTAACGAAAGTGCATTGGTGACATTCATTTCAAGATCGACCCAGGCATTCAGGTCCTTCCGTTCATCTAACCATTCGTGAACTTGAGTAATTCCCTGTGTTGCTTTCCACTTAACCAGTGGTTTTCCTGATGAAAGATATACCTCAGTCATCTGGGCTTCCTCACTTGGGTTAACATCAAGTATCGTAACAGATTTTGTATAGCCTGCTTCGGAAAAACTATAGGCTAATGGTGATCCAGAGTACCTTGCCAGAGTTTCTGCTCGCTTTATCATTTGTGGTCTGTGAAGATGTCCAAGTGCTACATATTGTGCCAGTTTAGGGAGACTTGTTGCTGCAACTGTATAAGCTCCCCCTACTTCAATTGGTCGTTCGGAATCAGAGCTACTACCACCTGCGACATAAAGATGACTCATTGCGAGATTGACAGTACTTGGGGAGAACTGCTGACTCATGAATTCAAACATTCCTTGAATTCTTTCATCATACTTATTTCGTAAACTTAGTTCATCATTAATCTCTGATAATACCTCTGATAGTCTTGATTCAGAAGGATAAGGAAGTGCGGCTAGTTTTACGATTTGATCCGCTGTTGGAACGTAGATTTCCTTCACTTCTACTGTTGGAAAACCTATGATTGTTATTCCTTGCTTGACAGCAAGAGGTGTTGCGGCTGACAATCGGTCTGGGCTATCATGATTTCCCGCAATAATTGCGATTGGTCTTTTACCGTTATTTGAAAGCCTTGAAATACTATCATAGAAAAGTTGTTCAGCTAGTGCAGGTGGATTAACCGTATCAAACACATCACCAGCCATCAAAATCATATCAACCTTTTCACGCTCTACTATTTCCGAAAGCTCGTCCAAAAACTGAGCCTGCTCCTCCAAGCGACTACGTCCTTCTAACGTCTTCCCCAAATGCCAATCCGCCGTATGTAAAACTCTCATTCTCGTACCCGCTCCTGTCTTTACTTTCTACTACAATTTTACCATATCTGGAAAACGAGAATCTAATTGTAAGTAGTACCATTCAATAGGTCCGCTCAACTTTATTACTGTTACAAGTCTATTTCACTCTTTACAATCCTGATGAATTAACTGAGTTCAAATGGAGGCTCTGTTAAAGCTCACTGTTGATTTTTTCAAACGAAGTTGATTGAAGTGGAAGGTGCGAGACTCCGGCGGGAGCAGCGGGACAGGTGAGACACCGAAGGCGTAAGTGTCGAGATGGCTCACCGTCCGCCCCACGGAAAGCGAGTGTTCTGGAACGAAGATCCCCTTCTTTTCAGGGTAGCCTAAATGAAAAAAAAGCCCTTGAATTACAGATGTTATTGGTTTTGTTCGAAAACATTTATCCAAAAAGGTTGACTTCTACTTGGAGGTTGTTCACTTCGATCAAACTCATCATCAATGGATTACATTGTCTTCATGATAAGAGTGATTTCTTTCTTGGTCTGATTAATAGTGGTGTTGTTTTGGGTGCGTTTTTTATTTTACATAAAATGTTTAATTCCTTATAAAAACACAAAATCGGACTATAAAATTGAATATCTGCTTATAAAAGTGAAAAAACTGCTCATAAATTTTGATTTTAGCTTATAAGTTGAAGAAATTGGCTCATAACAAAATTGAGCCAAGTGGATATTTGACCTCAAGCAAACTAGGCTTTTGTTCTAGACCATTACCCTAGATGAGAAAAACATAAAAGACAACAGATCATTTTGTCTGTTGTCTTTTATGTTTTTCTATTTGCAAATGTTTGCATGGAAATAAGGTTTCTGCCTAGCCTATGCCTTCACCAAATACCCACCATCAAAGAAATACAAATATTTTTCCGTTAGTGGCTTTTTCCAAATATGTTCGATTGCTTTGCTATACAGCTCAAGCTGGACCTTATACCTCTCTTTTAGCGCAGGGACAATTTGAGATTCATCTGCAAATCTACCTGTAATTGCATCGGTTTTAAAGTCTAACAACACAATCCCTTGCTCATCTTCAAACAGCAAGTCGATGACCCCTTGTAAGAGAACGGTCTCTTCCCCATCCTTCCAGTCTGGATACACCTCTACCGAAGGCAACCCTAAACTAAAAGGAACCTCTCTCATGACATTTGAAGCACAAAGGATTCTCTTGCCTATTTCCGTCTCAAAAAAGGCAATTACACCAGGGATAAATATACTATTTGCTTGCTCTTGTGTTAGAAGCTCATTTACAATCATATACGAAATCTGTTCTTTTACATTAGCATCATTTACAGGTCCATTCAATTTAACATGCTGCATGACCATATGCATCGCTGTTCCTTTTTCGGCAGGTGTCATTGATTTTTCCTGTAAGAATTTAGGTCTGTCAGCAATAGGCTTTCGCAGTGATTTAACCAAAGTAGTCTCACTAAATGGGTCATGAGTCTCTCTCATTCTTTTTATTTCAGAAACCGATTGCTTTGATCGATGGGTCGATGCATTTCCATAACTATACTCCCACGATAAACGTTCTTTAATAATGTCTCTATATTCACTTTCAATTGGGATTGCTTGTCCCTGTCTTATTTGGTCAAGAATGATTGTGTCCAATTCAGAGTCTATATTTGTGGCCTCTTCTAATAAATTCGGATTCACTATTGTAACATCCCACCTTGATGGATGGTCAGTAATATCCTCATTCATATTGGTTTCTTCAGTTTGCCTCAGAACACTTCCATCAATATGCCTAACAACAGATGGGGCAATCCAGTCCATATAGCACTTCGCTTTAGAACGTTCAAAGCTTGGTAACAACCACTCATTATGAGCTAACAATTGACTCCATTGCTCTGTCTTTTTTTCAAGCTTCTTAACAGTCCCAACTAAATAAAGCTTCTCCTTCGCCCTTGTAAGAGCCACATATAAAACACGCATTTCTTCAGCTAACATTTCGTTTTTCATTTGCTGTTTAATCGCTAACTGCGGGAGTGTTGGATAACTAATTCTTAGTTTGGAATCAATATACTTCGATCCAAATCCTAAATCCTTATGAAGTAGGAATGGACTATATAAATCTCTGACGTTGAAAGGCTTAGACAGACCGGCGACAAACACAATAGGAAACTCAAGTCCTTTACTTTTATGAATGGTCATCATTCTGATAACATCCTCTTGCTCGCCTAGAGCACGTGCTGTTCCTAAGTCATCACCACGGTCCTGCATTCTTTCAATAAACCTGAGAAACCGGAATAACCCTCTAAACGAAGTTGACTCATACTGTCTTGAACGGTCATACAAAGCCCGTAAATTCGCTTTACGCTGTTTACCACCAGGCATACCACCAACAAAATCATAAAAGCCTGTCTTTTGATAAATCTTCCAAATTAATTCTGATAAAGAACCTTGTCTAGCATATGTTCTCCACTTTTGAAGCATAAGGTGAAACTCCATCAGCTTTTCATACATTTGGCTAAACTCTGGATCTTGTATTCCTTGCTCTAACAAAAACTTTATTGCATCATAATAGCTTCCCTTTTTTTGTTGCAAGCGAATATGCGCTAATTCATCAGCTTTCAAACCTACTATAGGTGATCTTAATACAGCAACTAGTGGAATATCCTGATATGGGTTGTCGATAATTTTTAACAACGATAACATGATCGACACTTCTGTTGCTTGGAAATAACCAGTAGAAAGATCTGCATACACTGGAATTCCTTGCTGCTTAAATTCTTCCATTATCTGTTGTGCCCACGGCATGGATCTTAGCAGAATCACAATATCACGGTACGTAATATCTCTTGTTCTTTTTTTCTTTTGGTCGTACACCTGGAAAGGTTCTGCAAGGAGTGCCTTAATTTTCTGTGCCATAAGCCGAGCCTCTAACTGAACTGTTTCTAGTTCAGCAGCATCAAAGGTTGAATCCTCCTCTTCTTGTTCAGGAAGCTCTTCCCCATCATGATTTATTATCAAAAGCTCTGCCTTTGTTTGTTTACTTTCAGGATAGCTTGCACCAAGTTTTAGTTCTGCTTGATGATCATAGAAAATTTCGCCCACCTTTTCATCCATTATCTGTTTGAAAATATAGTTTGTGCCATCTAGAACTTCCGCGCGGCTTCTAAAGTTTTGAGATAAGTCGATTCTTAATCCATGTTGATTGCCAGTAGGAGAAAACAATTTATACTTCTTTAGAAATAACCCAGGCTCTGCTAAACGAAAGCGATAGATTGATTGCTTAACATCCCCAACCATAAATAGATTGCCAGTAGCCTCTTTGTCCTTACATACAGAGCGAATGATGGACTCTTGCACAAAATTTGTATCTTGATATTCATCAACTAACACTTCATTGAAATGACGTTTATAGAACAGTGCTGCTTCAGATGGTATATTTGTCCCATCCGCTGATCTTTCTTGTAAAATCCTTAAGCAATAGTGTTCTAAATCTGCAAAATCAACGAGACCTTTTTCCTTTTTAACCTGTTCATATCGTGTACCAAATTTATTAACAATGGTCATTAATGTTTCAACTGAAGACTGCATTTTACGAAGGTCATTCAAATAGGATTCTGGTCTTCTTTGAAAATAGTCTTCCTTTATTTGTTTGACGATATCCTTAGCCTTTTCTCTTAGATCCTTAACTTGTTCCTTGAGAACTTCGTCATACTCATCACCTTTACACGGCTTAAGAGTGGTGAATTTCATAGTTTGGTATTGCTCATATAATTCTTCCCAACCCGAATTATGGGCTGCTTCTAGAATATTGATTTGCTGTAAATCCTCTTCAATATTAATTGCCCGTGGAGCAGGACCACCTGGAACTCTCGTTAGATCGAGGGCTTGAATTAATATTTCTTTCGCCCCTTCAAACTTCATTTTCATTTCTTTTTCTATCGGAGCTAAGAAGGAAAGGCGGTCTATTTTTGTATCGTCTTCTAATACATAGGTTTCACCTAGCCTATTTAACCAACGATTAGGATCAGGGTGAGCTCTTGATTCGTCATAAAGCTTCCGAACCATAATCTGTAGATCACTATCATTTCTATCCCCAGTATACCGATCCACCAGATCGAAAAAGGGTTCATTTTCTTCTTTGCCATACTCTTCTTCAAATAACTCTTCGATGACTTCCTCACGTAATAAGGCTACTTCTGCATCATCAGCTATCCTAAAAGCAGGGTCAATATCAATTTTAAAATAATACTTCCGAATAACCTCTAAACAAAAGGAATGCAGTGTAGAGATAGATGCACGGTTTAATAAGCTAAGCTGTCTCCGTAAATGAAGGGAAGCAGGATTCTCTGATATAGATTTCTCTAATGCCTCACCGATCCTATGTCTCATTTCAGCCGCAGCTGCATTCGTAAAGGTGACAATTAATAGACGATCCACATCAACAGGCTGATCCTTATCCATGACTTTTCGAATAATCCGCTCAACAAGGACAGCCGTTTTTCCAGAACCCGCTGCCGCTGCAACTAAAATATCTGATCCCCTCGCAGCTATTGCTCTCCACTGGTCATCCGTCCATTGCACACCCTCAGGTTTAATTGGAATGGAGAGTTTCATGCTTTGTCACCTCCTCCTTAATTTTTTCTAATACAGTTGAATCATCCATATGTGTTAATGAACGGAAACTATTTTCATCTAATGCATCATCAAATTGACAAATTGATTTATAGCTACAATACGTACATGGCTTTCGATCTTTTAGCTGATATGGACTAATATCAACCTTCCCACTCACAATCTCGTTCCCAATGGTTTGGAAGGACTTTTGCACATGATTCCTGAGTAATGTAAATTCCTGCTCACTTGCAATCTGTGAATTACTATAAAATCCACCGGTTTTTTTCAATCCCGCAGAGATAATTTTTGAGTGACCACTTTCTAGCGTAGAATCCATCAGTCTAACAGATTCCTCATCTCCAAGAAGCAGTCCTTTCATTTTAAAGCTCTTAAGCATAGCATCCTCAATTTCTTCTATGGAAAGCTCTGATTTCATTTTTAACATTGGATTATGAACGTGAAAATACAGTACACCTGCAGGCATTGATTCGTTTCCTAACCACGCTTTTGAATGGGAAATAACAACATCTAAATACGTCACCATTTGTAGGGCAATACCGTAATACACCTCGGATAGATTCAACCCTTTTTGGCTAGATTTATAATCCACAATTCGCAAGTAGGAGCCTTTAGAGCCAGCAGCCATATCAACGCGGTCAATTCTACCAACAAGTTCTAGCTTTGAACCATTCTGCAGGCTATGTTGGATAGATGGCAGTTCACCATTTCTACCGAATCCTAACTCTAATCCCACAGGTGCAAAACCACTTGCCTTAGCATGCTCACTTAGAATAATGGAGGCTCTTCCAATAACATCTGTTAACTTTCGTTTTAAATAATGATAACGATTGGAGCTTAAAAGTATTTCCCTTTGAATACGAGGTGCCAGTTCATCTACAACAGCATATGCTAAGTCTTCACATTGCTTTTTAGATAGATGACTCCATGTTAGATTTTGCTTATGGAGTTCATCTGCCATCATCTTTAAAGCTGCATGAAAAAATTGACCTATATCAGGTGCTTCTAAGCGATATATTTGACGCTCCTGTAACCCTAAACCATAGGAAGTGAAATGAGAAAAGGCACAGCTTTGGAATAGCTCCATTCTTGATACACTACCTGTGAGTGTTTCCCCGTAAAGACTATTGCTGACCGACGTCTTTAGTGGTTGCTCACTATTTTGATAAAACAAGCTATTTAATACTCTCGTCCTGAGGCTTTTCCATTCCTTTTTTTGTTCATAGGTATTATATACATCCCACCAAATGGTAGAAATCGGGTAATGCCTTTTCCACTGCTGTAGCTGGGTGGCTAAATACGAAATCGTCTTTTGTGGTGAGGAAATATATCCTAACTGTTCTATCGCTGATAAATCAGAAGGATCCTGCAGGATTAGTTGTTCGTGTAAGGAAGGAAATAAATCTTTAATTCGTTTTATAAAAATAGATGGAACCAGCGTTTTCCCTTCATCATTAGCTAATGGGTAGGATAACCATAATTGATCAGAGGCAGTTGAAACAGCCATATATAGAAGAAACTGTTCATCTAGTAACTGTTGCTTTCCTCCAGGTGCAAGTTTCAATCCAGTATTCGAAAGCTTTTCACGTTCATCCGCGCTAAGGACTCCATCCTCACTTGGCACAGCAGGAATCACACCATCATTGATCCCTAATATAAATGTCGCTTTAATATGAGATAGTCGAGAATGCTCGAAATCTCCAACAACTACCTGATCCATGCTAGGTGGAACTAAGGCAAACCTTAGTGATTCTAGTCCTGATTCAATCATTGATTGAAAGGTGACAAAACTAATCTTCTCCCCGCCGATTAATTCAACGAATTCATCAAGCAAATTAATGAAAGCATTCCAGACTTGCCCGTGCTCACGCGCTTTACGGTTTTCCCCCGCTTGTTCACGTTCCAATTGCCATTTTTCTAGCTTTTCTGGCACATTCAGCTCCTCAACGAGCTTATAAAGAGCCTCCACATACTGAATACCTGTTTTCGACTTTTTCATTCTATTTTCAAACTGAATCAATGGATCAGTTATGATTGTTCGAAGATTATGGATTTTTGCCTCCATCACATCTTCAGAAGTAGTTTTAGCTAAGCCTTGTTTGTCAATTCCGACTATTTTTCGATATGGCCACGGAGTTTCATTCTTCCACCGGTGTCCTTGTATACCATAAGCTAGTACATAATTCTCTAAAACATCAAATTCCTCTCGCAAGGTTGCTTCATCCTGATCGCCAGGAATTAATAGGTCAGTTTTGACACACCGGAAAACAGATTCATAACGCCACCCGCTTGAAATAACCTCCATAGAAGATCGGATGAATTCAATTAATGGGTGGTGGAGCATGGACCTTTTTTGATCAATAAATAAAGGAATCTCAAATTCTTCAAAGACTGTTTCGAGTAGATCTTGGTACACATTTGTATTACGAAGAATAATCGCCATATCTCGATAACGATAGTTTTCGTCCCGAACTAATCGCAATATTTCTGTTGCCATAGTCTCTACCTCGGACCTGCGATTAACGGCAGCATGTAACTTTATCCCATTATTCTGTTTAGAAGAAACTGTTGGCCTTGATTCAAAATGCTGTTCTAAGTGAGATAGTCCATTTTCACTCTTGGCACGTAAATTACTTTTATTA
Source organism: Bacillus sp. (in: firmicutes) (assembly GCA_041611945.1). Taxonomy (GTDB): domain Bacteria; phylum Bacillota; class Bacilli; order Bacillales; family SA4; genus Bacillus_BS. The sequence continues at coordinate 10,995 of JBFILZ010000022.1, read as the reverse complement.
TGATGAATTTCTATGTCTATGCCTAAATTTTCAGCTAGTTCTCGTAAGTGTATATAGGTTTTCCCTGTCATATGAAATAACTGTAGTTCATGTGGCTGATGGGATAATGGCTTGTCTAGCGTCAATGCAACTTTCACACTTTTACAAGCTCCAATAACTTTTTCTAAAACGACTAGCTCTTGAGGGGTAAAACTATGAAAACCATCGATGTAGAGGGTTGCATTTTTCAAATACTCTGAATCTGGAATCTTCTCTGCAAGTAATCGTAAATAATCCTCAGAATCTACGTATTTCTGAAATAGATGAGTCTCAAATTCTTGATAAATAATCGAAAAATCATGAAGCTTATGCACAAGAGTAATATCAGTTTCTTTTGAGTTCTGTAGATCACTCAATTGATTCTTTACACTTTCTGCTGTTACACAGTATCTCTTACACTCATGGATCATCTGTTCAATGTGATCAATAAATCCTGATTTTTCAGCTGCTCGTCCATATACTAGGAATTTCTGTTTATGTTTCTCAACAATTTTCCTAATCAACATATTTGTTCCGACGTTTGTAAGATGTATTCGGCTTATCCCACCTGTTTCCTGAAGTATACGCCACGCCAGTCTACTAAAACTAAACACTTGAGCCCTCAGCATTCCACCTAAATCAGGTGTTTGAATCAAGTCATATTCAATTTGAAAAGTCATTTGATCTGGAACAAGGTACACAATCGGTTCACCTATGGGGTTAGAGAGTAATTCATTACGTACCTCATCTAACATTTGATATGTTTTTCCACTCCCTGAACGTCCTATTGTTATATGAAGTGTCATCTCCTGACATCTCCCCTTTTTATGAATAAGTATATTTACTCTCTATTGTATCTTAATCCTTTTCCTCCTTTCAATGTACAGCCTCTCTGGAAGGTATTTGAAGTAGACGACTTTCCACTTATCCAAAATTGCATAGTATATAAAACTTGGGTTTTAAAGTCAGTTCAAACAAGTGAAACCGCTATTTGTGAAGGATGTGGATACATGCAGCAAATTAATAGTTTAGGCATTGCGATTTTGCTTATTTTAGCAGGCGTGTTTGTTGCTAGTAATATATATACGCTAATTCCTATCTATGAAGTGGTTGCGGTAGATTTAGAGTCTACTCCTTCTATAATTGTTTTGGGAAGCATGTCTTTCATGGCTTGTTATGCTATTGGGTTGTTGGTATTCGGCACACTCTCAGACTACATCGGGTGGAAGTTCGTGTTTGTTATTGGTATGTTACTTTTCTCAATTACTAGTTTTCTTGTAGCGTTATCTAATTCTGCTGAGTTACTTGTATTGACTAGAGGATTACAAGGATTTGCCGGCGGGAGTTTTGCACCTATCGCTTTTGCCTATACATTCGATTTATATCATGGGAAGTGTAGAGCACTTGTCCTGTCGCTCATTAACACGGGATTCTTAATGGCTGGCATTGCGGGGTTGTTGATAAGTTCTAGTATTACTAGTTTTTGGAATTGGGAGTATGTCTATTTTTTATTCGGTTTTATCTATTTTTCTATTTTTTTATCTTTTCTAAAAATACTTCCGAATACTGTTCGGCCTAAAATTGAAAAATCACTTTTGCCTATACGTCAATTCATACAATTTTTCCGGTCGAAAGATCTAGTTTTCTGCTATATAATCACCTTTAGTCTTCTCCTTACTATGGTTGCCTTTTATGATAGTGTTGGGCGCTTTCTACTTCCAACTCATTCTGAACAGGATTTATTCTATGTTCGATTAATAGGCTTAACAGGAGCGACACTTTCTCTATTTGGTGGAATCATCATTTCTAAAATAGGGATAAAAGGGAGTCTTTATTTAGGCTTTTCATTACTTATTGGAAGTCTACTATTCATGATTTTTTCTCCTGTTTTCGAGGTGATTCTATTTTCTTCAATTTTTATAGTAGCAGCTATCAGTATTTTGATTCCCTCCATTATTACTATTATTGGATCGTTAGGTAGTGAAGCAAGAGGAAGTGCCGTTGCCTTCTACTCTTTTACCCTATTGATTGGAGCCAGCTTTGGATCTTTACTTACCTCATTTTTCGGATTTCAAGGAGTTCTAATGTTTCTATTAGTATATGGGGTCGTTAATATATTTTTAACGTTTCAGCTCTCAAAAACAAAAAAACACCCATAAACAGTTTCTGCCTACAGGTGGTCTTAATTAATGGCTTCTTTCGAATACTTTGTTGCTAATCTACTATATAATACCTTTTTTACTTTTCGATTCTCTAAAAAGAGTAGAAATGAATAAAGAGAGTGGTTTATTGAAGCTTTCCTTCGAACAAGCCTTTCGTTCTCATCCGCCGCAGCCTCTAGAAAAGATAATACTACAATTATATTTGTTCTATAGCCTCAATCAATGTTTCAATAACTGTTTCTAAGTCTTTTTCTTCTATACTTAATGGGGGCGATAAAGTTAATACATTATTATATCCAGCGACTGTCATACCGTTTTTTCCGATTATCACTCCATACTCTTTGCATTTTCCAATTACTCCGTTTACAGTAGCAATGTCAAGCGGATTTTTCGTCCCTTTGTCACTAACTAACTCTATCCCAACTAGTAATCCCTTGCCACGAACATGACCGACATTAGGGTGATTTTGTAAGCGACTCTTTAAAGTGTTCAGTATTTTCACTCCAAGTCTTTGTGACCGTTCAAAGAGGTTTTCTCTTTCCATTATTTCGATATTTTTGAGGGCAAGTGCACATGCCGCTGGATTGCCTCCAAACGTATTAATATGGCGAAAAAAATCATACTGCTCTGAGCTGTTAAATGCTTCGTATATGTCTCTTCGTACCGCAGTCGCTGATAACGGTAAGTAGGCACTTGTAATTCCTTTTGCCATCGTGATGATGTCTGGTTTCACACCATAATTCATAAATCCAAATGGCTTACCTGTGCGACCGAAACCACATATAACTTCATCTACGATAAGAAGCGCTCCATGCTTTTCACACACTTCTTTTACACCCTTCATATAGTGATCGTTTGGAACTAAGATCCCTCCACCTGTAATAATTGGTTCCATGATCATAGCCGCAATAGTCTCACTTTGTTCCCAAGTCATCACCCGATCTACTTCTTGAACAGACTTAATATCATGTGGATTTGTAACGTGTTCATCTTCATCACGATAAATATCTGGTGGTGTTACATGTAGGAAACCTGGTGCTAACTGTTCGTATTTATATTTTCTCTCTGCTTGGCCCGTTGCGGCCAATGCTCCCATTGAGCTACCATGGTAGCCTCGATATCTTGCCAAAATTTTGTATCGATTGGTATCACCACGCTGCTGATGATATTGGCGAGCAATTTTAAAGGCAGCTTCGTTTGCCTCTGAACCACTGTTGGAAAAGAAAATAACATAGTCCCCACCAAGCATTTCATTCAGTTTTTCTGCTAATTGAACGGCTTTGACATGACTTTGTGTTAGTGGGAAATAAGCCATTTCTTTTAACTGCTCATAGGCGGCTTCCGCTAATTCTTCTCTACCGTAGCCAACATTTACACACCATAATCCAGCCATTGCATCAATATAAAGTTTACCATCACTATCCGTCACCCAAGAACCCTTTGCCTTTGTAACGACCATGGTGCTCGAAGGGGTATATGGTTTCATGGAATGCCACACGTATTTTTCATCATTAGCTAAAAGTGATTCGTGTTGATCTGTTTGAACCATTCTAACTCCTCCTAATAAAGATTAGAAATCATAACGTGAAGCAATCATTTTCTTGCGAGTATAGAAGTTTATGCCGTCTTTCCCGTTCACATGCAGGTCACCATAAAAAGAATCCTTCCAACCAGAGAATGGAAAAAAAGCCATCGTCGCTGGGACACCTACATTGATTCCGATCATTCCTGCATCGGCCTCTTCACGGAATTGTCTAACTGCTTTTGCATCCTTTGTATAGATAGTTGCCCCATTTCCAAACCTTGACTTTCTTAAATGTTCTAAGCCTTCATCCAAATCCTTTGCTCGCAATAGACTTAACACAGGAGCAAATATTTCTTCTTTTGCAATGGTCATATTTGGAGAAACATGATCAAAAATTGTAGGTCCAAGGAAGTTCCCTACAGTCTGTTCCTCCATTTCCTTACGACCATCACGGATAAGTGATGCACCTTCTTCAATTCCCTTCTCGATATACCCTACCGCTTTGTCTCGGTGTTCTTGCCGAATAACAGGAGTTAACAATACCTCTTCATCCATGCCGTTACCTATTATAAGTTCATTTGCCTTTTGAACTAGAGCAGAAACAAATGCATCATTCTCTCCAACTATCACTACAGCGCTACAAGCCATACATCTTTGGCCAGCACTTCCAAAAGTAGATCCAATGATATGCTGAGCAGCCTTTTCTACATCTGCATCAGGCATGACAAAGTGGTGATTTTTTGCCCCTGACAATGCTTGGACTCGTTTTCCTTCCATAGCTGCCTTTTCATATACATATTTCGCTACAGGCTGAGAACCAACAAAGGAAATCGCGGCAATATCCTTATGATGAAGTAATCCATTTACCACATCATGTGCACCATGAACAATGTTTAAGATCCCTCTAGGAGCACCTGCTTCAGTAAAAAGTTCTACAAGTCTATTTGCTAGTAATGGAGTTCTTTCTGATGGCTTTAAAACAAAAGTATTTCCGCAAGCAATTGCTAAAGGAAACATCCATAATGGCACCATCATTGGAAAATTAAACGGAGTTATCCCACCAACTACCCCTAGCGGATAACGAAACATTTCCGAATCTATTTCTTCAGCTATTCCAGATAGCGTTTCACCCATCATATGTGTTGGTGCACCCGCTGCAAATTCCACACACTCTAAACCCCTCTGTACTTCTCCATGGGCCTCTTTGTAGGACTTTCCATTCTCAAGAACAATTAATCTAGCAAGCTCTTCATGGTTTTTTGTTAACAAGTTGTGATAACTAAAGAATACTCTAGCTCGTTTTGGAACAGGAACGTTTCTCCAACTATTAAAAGCTTTCTTTGCAGCAGCTACTGCAACGTCAACATCCTCTTTAGTCGAGATTGGAACATTGGCAAGAGTTTCATTTGTTGCTGGATTTAAGACAGGGAGAAACTCCAATCCTGATGAAGCTACCCATTTACCATCAATATAATTGTTTAATGTTACTGTATCTTTCTTAGTTATTGACATCTAACTACCTCCAATAATTTATAAACTTTGATATCTAATAAAGGATTGGCCCAGATTGACCAATCCTGTTACCTATTGATTTAGTTATTTACCTAATGGGAAGTGTACTTGAATCTCTTTCATCATATTATCGAACTCTTGTGCATCGTAAAAGTCACTGGACACCCAATTCAGGCTAAGCCAAAGTGCAAGCTCTTCTGGAGTGTTAAATACTTCACCACTAGAGTCTGTTTTTCGAATCATATACCTTCCATTATCCTCATCAATCGTAACCTCACATGGGTACACATTACCCTTACATCTTAAAATAAACTCCATTCTTTCCCCTCCTACACATATTAATTTCCTAGCCTTGATTTTGACGAATCATCATGACTGAGAAATACTTTCTTGCGTCTGCCGTTACTATGTGTAGTTCTTTAATATCTTGTTCACCTTTAGTCTCTTTCTCAAATTGAACGAATGAACCGCTTAAATTTTCAATTACCTCCTTTATCCGATATCCACTTTCAATGAGATCATTTATTCTTTCTTTCTCTTTTAAATAGTGCTGATAGTCAGACAAAGTTCTCCCTCCTTACACCCTAGTCATGACATGCTTACTTACTTCATACGTTTAATTTACGCTGACTTAGTCTCTACCTCTTCTTCATCAATGACCCAATCACGTCCAACTGATAGGCCTAAATATTTTTCATCACTAGGATCATCTAATTCTGCCTGCTTATATTTCGCAAACCACCAATATTTTGCAAGAACGTAATAACTAGCCGCGCCTATTACAAAACCGACTAGAAACGAGTAGCTAGGCAGAAAATATGAGGCAGTTGCGCCTATAATCCAAGCAATAAATCCTGCTAGGTTAACGCCTTTCATATAGCTAAATTGTCCATTGTCTTCATATAATTCTGGCACATTAACACGGCGTTTACGGATTAAATAATAGTCTGCAATAAGGATTCCAACAATTGCAGATAAAATCCCACCAATAAGTAATAAAACAGGAATAATGATACCGAATAAATTCCATGGTTGAACTAATGTACCAACAATTCCTGCTGTAAATACACCTGCCCAGAATGGGAACTTAGGACCTCCTACATTAGAGAAAATCGTCGCTGCTGGTATTATATTTGCAGCAATGTTCGTTGACCATTGTGCTAATACAATCATTAGCAATAAAATCCCTAATATAAATCCTCCTGAAGCCTGTTGCAGTGCAATTACTGGATCTGCATTCATAACGGCGATATATGAAACTCCACCTATAACAACCATAAATGCTTGTGTTAATGGTAAGGCTACTAAGTTACCAATAAGTGAGCTCTTATTTCGTTTAAACCAATTTTTTTCATTACTTGGCGCTTTCATATATCGTGAAATTGAAGGTATATCTGCTGCTAAAGTTGCCCAAAAACCCATATTACTCATAATTACAACTAGAAATGCTGTGAACGCTGCGCCACCTGTCACTGGACTTTCAACCCAACTCCATATCTCTCTTCCTTGTGCTGCTGCAGAATCTGATAAGGAAACATACATCCAACAAGAGATTAAGATAATAACAGGTGCTGCTAAGTCTGCAAATCTTTTGACCGCTTTTATCCCTAATGCTGTGTTAATTAGCTGTAAAATAGCGAATATTAAAAAGCAGAGAAACCAATTATCAAAACCAAACATGATATTTAAAATTCCATTCATTGCAGTTGCTCCGAAGTATGTGTTAATTCCAAACCACATTGAAGCAGCTACACCACGAACTATCGAGGGGATATGAGTCCCAATCGTTCCAAATGGTGCCCTCATATACACTGGAAAAGAGACACCATGTTCGATCCCTATATCTGCCGTTAATGAAATAAACAGACCAATACCAATTGAACCGATAAGTGTCGCCACTAAAACCAGTGGCAAAGGCAGAGACATTACACCTGCTCCTCCAATAGCAAACGTTGCTAACACTACAACCATTCCTACCCACATAAAAGAATAACCGAGTGGTGTGATTTTCCTATCATTTGCCGAAATTGGTAACAGATCTGTAGACTTTAAATAAGATTTCTTATTACTCACTTTGAACACTCTCCCTTTTGAATTGCGAATTTGACTGTTTAACACAATTAATTTGTTCGAGTTGTTTAGATCCATGAGTGCAAGAAAAGGTAAGGTAACTGCTACAAAAGTAGGTATGGAATATTGCTTGTTATATTTTTAGTTTCTCATCACGATTTGAAGAATGTACCGCCCCGTACTTCGCTCTTTTTATATACCGACCAGACCCTGGGCTACCTACAAATTTCTTATTTCGGACGACAAACTCCCCTCTTACTAACACAGACACTGGCTCACCTGTTACTTCCATCCCTTCAAAAGCATTGTAATCAACTGCCATATGATGCGTTTCAGCCGATAATTTGCGCTTAATGTTTGGATCAAAGAGTACGATATCGGCATCAGATCCAACAGCAATAGTACCTTTTTTAGGAAATAATCCAAACAGCTTTGCAATTCTAGTAGATGTGATTTCCACAAATTGATTTATGGAGATTCTTCCTTTTTTCACCCCCTCAGAAAACAAGATAGAGATTCTATCCTCAATAGTTGGTCCACCATTTGGAATTTTTGTAAAGTCACCACGCCCCAGTTCTTTCTGACCTTTAAAGTCAAAGGAACATTGGTCAGATCCTAGTGTCTGCAGTTGCCCGGTTCTAAGAGCATTCCATAGGACCTCTTGATTCCACTTCTCTCGTAAAGGTGGAGACCACACATACTTAGCCCCCTCGAAATTCGGCTTTTCCAGAGCTGTTTGATCAAGCACTAAATATTGAGGACATGTTTCACCCCACACATCAAAACCTTTATTACGAGCTTCTGTAATTTTCTGGACCGCTTCTGAACACGAGACATGGACTACATATAATTGAGAACCAGCTAAACCAGTGAGTGTTGCAGCCCTTCCTGTTGCTTCTCCTTCCACCTCAGGTGGTCTAGTTAGGGCATGGTAGATTGGATCTGTGTTTCCATCAGCCAGTGCCTTTTTGGTTAAATAATCAATTACATCTCCATTTTCACCGTGAACCATGACAAGTGCTCCTAGCTCTTTCGCTGCAATTAACGTCTGGAAAAGAGTTTCATCATCTGCTTGCAACACATTTTTATAGGCCATAAAAACTTTAAACGAAGTAATTCCATCTTCATTGACTACATTTTCAAGTTGTTTCAAAACTTCTGAATTGATTTCACCTATCATTAAATGAAACCCATAATCAATAACTGCTTTGTCCCTTGCCTTGTTATGCCATGTTTGAATCGATTGATCTAATGGAACTCCTTTATTAGTTAAACAAAAATCAATAACTGTTGTTGTTCCACCGAACGCTGCTGCGATAGTACCCGTTTGAAAATCGTCCTTTGTTACTGTTCCACCAAATGGCATGTCTAGATGAGTATGAGGGTCTATCCCACCTGGAAAAACATAACAACCTTCAGCATCTATTACTTCCGCTCCTTGTATCGATAAGTTAAGGCCAATTTGAGAAATCTTACCATCTTCAATTAATAGTTCAGCTTTATATGTGTCTGATGCCGTTACTATCGTTCCATTTTTAATTAGTTTTTTCATGTAATCTCCTCCCTTTACTTTTTTATTCCATCTGGTCCTTTTCCTGTTGCTTGAAGAACAGCCTGCCGTTCATTCCATGTCATTGAAGGGAGTTCATTTGGTAATTCAATCATGTCAATGGCCCCATCAACTGGACAAACAATTGAACATAGATTACATCCCACACAATCTTCTTCCCGAACACTTAAATAATCTTTTCCAATTGGGTTTTTCAACATATCAATGCATTGATGTGATGTGTCTTCACAAGCGATATGGCATTTATTGCAGTTAATACAAACTTCTGGATTTATTCTAGCGACCACTTTGTAATTCAAGTCAAGATTTCCCCAGTCAGAGAATCTCGGTACCGCCTTCCCAACAAGATTTGAGACAGAATCAATTCCTCTCTCATCTAAATAATTATTCAATCCGTCAATCATGTCTTCTACAATTCTGAAACCATGGTGCATTGCAGCTGTGCAGATTTGAACCCCACTTGCACCCATTAGCATGTATTCAACCGCATCTTGCCAATTTGAAATACCACCCATCCCTGAAATTGGAACGTGTATCCGTGGATTTCTAGCACATTCTGCGACCATATTTAAAGCGATAGGCTTAACCGCTGGACCGCAATATCCACCATGTGCTCCTTTTCCAGCAACATGTGGGATCGTGTTCCATGTATTCAAGTCGACACCTGCTAAACTATTAATCGTGTTGATCATACTGACTGCATCTGCTCCACCGCGAACAGCCGCTTCTGCTGTCATGGTAATATCTGTAATGTTTGGAGTTAACTTAACAATTACTGGAGTTTTTGCTGCCTCTTTAGCCCAATATGTTTGTTTCTCAACAAGTTCAGGTACTTGGCCAGAAGCCGAACCCATACCACGCTCAGCCATGCCATGTGGGCATCCAAAGTTCAATTCAAGACCATCTACACCAACAGCTTCAACCCTTTTCACAATTTCATGCCACTTTTCCTGTTTTGGCTCAACCATTAATGAAACAACAATCGCATGATGTGGAAAGCGTTTCTTCGTTTCATAGATTTCCTTAAGATTAACTTCCAATGGACGATCCGTAATCAGTTCGATATTATTAAATCCCGCCACTCGTTGGCCATTAAAGCTTACTGCGGCAAACCGAGAAGACACGTTTAAGATTGGATCGCCTAGTGTTTTCCATACGGCCCCGCCCCAGCCTGCTTCAAATGCTCGTTGCACTTGATACCCCGAGTTGGTTGGTGGAGCTGATGCAAGCCAAAATGGATTCGGTGATTTTATGCCTGCAAGATTTATGGATAAGTCAGCCATCGTTTTTTCCTCCCTGCAAATTACTTGAACAAAGATTGATTTGTTTATGAATTGCAAGTGCGGTTAGCTTTCCTTGCTGGGCAGCTGTTACAACCATTGCTTCTCCTAGGCCTTTTCCAAAAACAACATCACCGCATGAATAGATTTTGGGATTGGAAGTTTGATAGGTTTCCATATCTACTTTGACAACTCCATTTGAATGTTCGATTCCCAACTGGTTAAGTAAAGGTAGATGTCTTTGTTGACCAATTGCTTTTATTACAGCATCTACTTCAATCACAAACTCTGACCCTTCTATTGGTTCTGGACGGCGGCGACCATCTGCACCCAATTCTCCTAACTTCATCTTGATACACTCTAATCCTGTCACTTTTCCATTTTCTGAAATAATTCGTTTCGGCGCTGTCAACCACCGAAATTCGACTCCATCCTGCTTCGCAAAATCATATTCAAAATCGTACGCGGTCATTTCCTCTTGGGTTCTCCTGTATATTATTTTGACATTCTCCGCCCCTAATCGGATCGAACAAGTGGCTGCATCTATAGCCGTATTGCCAGCACCTATTACAGCCACTCGCTTACCAACCATCTCCCTAGAAATTACTCCTGTTTTGGTTTCTTTTACAAACTGGATAGCATCATAGACGCCCTCTTTCTCTTCCCCCGGAATTCCTAAGTTCGGTACATTGGCCATCCCTATACTTAATACAACAAAGTCATAGTTTGCTAGTATTTCATCTGCAGAAATATCTTTACCTACTCTGGTATTCGTGCGAATTTCTACATCCAGTGACTCAACCTGCTTTACTTCCCAATAAGAGATTTCTTGTGGTAATCGAAACGAAACAATACCAT
>JBFILZ010000021.1:0-29570 GCA_041611945.1 Bacillus sp. (in: firmicutes) | reverse complement strand
GTTGGAGTATCTAGTGCAATTAATTCACCTTGATCCATGATACCTATACGGTCGCATAGTACATGTGCTTCGTCCATATAATGGGTGGATAGAATGATTGTCTTTCCACGTTCCTTTAATCTTAGAATGATATCCCATAATGTACGTCTTGCCTGTGGGTCTAAACCTGTGGTTGGCTCATCAAGAAAGACGACTTTTGGATCATGAATAAGAGCTAAGGCAATAGCAAGACGCTGCTTCTGTCCACCAGATAAACTCTTGATGCGATCATTACGTTTTTCAGTTAAAAGCATATCAGTAATTAGTTGATTAATATCGATGTGATAGGGGTAAAAACTAGCATATAAATGTAAAATTTCTTCCACCTTCAATAGCTCAAATAGAGAAGTAGATTGAAGTTGAATACCAATTAATTCTTTGACCTTTTTTATTTCTTTTTTTACATCAAAACCAGCTAGTAGGGCTGTGCCGGAATCAGGCTTTCGAAGACCTACTAACATTTCAATTGTCGTTGTCTTCCCCGCGCCATTTGGTCCAAGAAGTCCAAACACTTCACCTTTTTGCACCGAGAATTCAAGACCATTGACAGCTGTAAAAGTTCCGTATTTTTTTACAAGCCCTTTTACCTGTACCATGTTTTCTTGTGTCAAGTTAACCACTCACTCTCTCGTAATTAAAAAGTAAAAAAAACAGTTCTATTAGAACTGTTCTCATTTTTTTATTATACTCTATGGTGGTCTGCTCGCCAATTTTCCACAGCTTTCTTAATTTCATTCGCTGATAAATTTTCTTCCACAGCCCTTAAAGAAAGTTCTATAAACTCTTCATCACTTGCAAAACGAAGAGCAATTATCTGTTTTAGTGTTAAATTTGAATTTATTTGAGTACCTGTAAGTCTGAAACTCCGGAAGTTTTCTTCGTTTCTGATTATACGATCTTGAAGCTTTAATACATAAGCTCTCACCTTTAAAGCTAAGAGTAACAAAGTAATGGAACCAAATAAGACGATACTACTTAGTAGTAATTGATTACCTATGTTTTGAATGAAAAAGATAAATGATAAGATAAGTGTGAGCAAAATTCCAAGGAAAATGGCTACATGAAACATTGGATCAAAGTGTCTGTGGTTCTCAAAGTTTTGATTTTTCACTGTTAAACCTCCGAATTTTTCTTTTCTTAATTAAAGTAGTTTCCAGATTTCTGTAAAGTATAAAAGTTGAACTATAAGATAAGAAATACTACCATAGTAATTATACCAAAGAATAACTATGGGAGGTTAAATATGATTCGGTTGAATCTGAAGGAAGTTGAGGAGAATTTAAAGAACCAAGATGAATGGATTTTAGTTGATGAAAGATGGATTGAAAGAAAATTCCGTTTTAAAGAGTATTTAAAGGGTATTGAATTTATTAATCAGGTGGCTAACATTGCCGAAAAAGTAAATCATCACCCATTTATATCAATTGACTATAAGCTTATTACATTAAAAATGTCCTCTTGGAAATCAAAAGGGCTGACTCAGCAAGATTTCGATGTAGCGAAGAAATTCGATGAGATTTATACAGAAATGAACAAGGACTAATAGTAAGGACTGTAGAGAATTCCACAACAATATTTAACAGAGGCAAGTAACAAAATAGCTCATTTTACTTAGATTAATAAATTTAGCACTCTAATTATCACTTATTAAGTAAATATTTCCTTACTTGTTAGTAGAGAATAGGAACATACTATTACAAAAAACATACATATAAAGAAATATTTTCGAAAAAGGGGACGTTAAGGATGGCATTAACACAAGAACAAAGGATTGAACTGCATGGATTTAATAATCTGACGAAATCATTGAGCTTTAATATGTATGATATTTGTTATACAAAAACGAAAGAAGAACGAGAGGCTTATATTAATTATATTGATGAACAGTATAATGCAGATAGGTTAACGAAGATATTATCGAATGTGACAGAAATGATTGGAGCCCATATATTAAACATTGCAAAGCAGGATTATATCCCCCAAGGATCTAGTGTAACAATTTTAGTTTCAGAAGGTCCGGTTGATGAAGCGCCTAAAGAAGCTTTTGAGGAGTCACCAGGGCCTATAACTTCAGGTAATGTTGTAGCTCATTTAGATAAAAGTCATATAACGGTCCATACATATCCAGAATATCATCCTGATGCCGGGATAAGTACATTCCGTGCAGATATTGATGTCTCGACTTGTGGAGAAATTTCTCCCCTAAAGGCATTAAATTATTTAATTCACTCCTTCGAAACAGATGTAATGGTTATTGACTATCGGGTACGAGGCTTTACAAGAGATGTTAAGGGTCATAAATTATTTATTGATCATGATATTAATTCAATTCAAAATTATATTCCAGATGAGGTTCAGAATTTGTATGACATGATAGATGTTAATGTGTATCAAGAAAATATTTTTCATACAAAATGTAAGCTTCGTCAATTTGATTTGAATAACTATTTATTTGGATATAAGAAAAATGATTTACCAGAGGCAGAACAGCTCGAAATCACGAAAAGATTGAAAACGGAAATGGAAGAAATTTTTTATGGGAAAAATATAACATATTGAACCCAAAAAGGTCAGCTATATAGCCGACCTTTTTTACTTTAAAGCTACCCTGAAAATAAGGGGATCTTCGTTCCAGAACACTCGCTTTCCGTGGGGCGGGCGTTGAGCCCCTCGGCGATAGCGCCTTCAGGTCTCACCTGTCCCGCTGCTCCCGCCGGAGTCTCGCGTTCTTCAACTTCGATCACTGCTAAAGAAATATATTGCTTATTTTCATACCTCATGGTGCAAAATTGTTTTGCATGAAGGTCTCTGTTAAACTTTGTTGTTGATTTCAGCTGCAGGATGCTCGCTTTCCGCGGAGCGGGCGGTGAGCCAACCCGGCACTTGCGCCTTCGGTGTCTCCGCTGAATCGCTGCTCCCACAGGACATTAAAAATGCTAAAGTGAATTCTCACCGTACGAAGGATACGTGTTAGAATTTTGAAGGAGTCTCGCAACTTTCATTTCAATTAACTTTATTTAAAAAATCAACAAGGAGATCTTTCAAAGCTTACTTTAAAAATACAAGGTAGATGAAATATTAAAAAACTTTGTATTGTAAAAAATCAATTAATGTCTATTTGTTAAACAGTTCCTTGAGTTGGACCATAGTTTGTTCAAAATAATCGACTTCATGGAGAAGAATATCAAAGAGGTAATGGGCTAGATACAAAGAATACTAGTAGTTAATCATATAAATCTAAATGGAGAGGATTAAAAGTATGGATACTTATATAGAGAGAGTAAAAATAGCAGAAACCTTACTTCGAAAATATCAAGTTGATACATGGCTAATTGCTACTAGAGAAGGAAGCGATCAATCCGTACAATTTTTACTTGGCATCAGATCCGTATCTTTAGCTTTTATTTTCATTAGAAGCAATGGAGAACACATAGTTTTAACATCTAAAAGCGATCAAGGAAATTACGATTCAACAGGTCTCTTCAGACATGTTTATGGTTATGTAGAAGATGCTGAAGATTTGTTTTTACGTATTTGGAATCATTTAAGATGTAGTAGACTAGCACTTAATACTTCAGAGTTAGATGAAATGTCAGGTGGTTTGTCGCAAGGGCTATATGAAATGTTACAGAATATAATCGGTGAGGATCTCTTGGCTGAGATCGAAGTTAACTCGAAAGAATTCATGACAGATCTTATAGATAGTACAAAAAAATTAGAAGAGAAGAAGTGAAGATATGCTTAAGATACTGGAAGAGAAGCTTGAGCAGACTCAGCTCTATTTAAATGAATTTAGGATTGACGCTTGGATAATTTTAACATCAAGGGAAAATGACCCATGCTTACCTCTTATTACTAAAGCGAATTTAGTAGGAACATATGCAATTCTGATTACGAAAAAGGGGAGAAGGGTCTTTCTATGTAATAAACAGGATGCTGAAAGGCTTGACGTCTCCGATCTGTTCGAGGTGATAACTACAGAAAATTTAAGTGAAACTCTTAAGAAAGAGGTATGCGAATCCAAACTAGCCACAATTGCTTTAAATATATCTAAAGAAGAACACCTCGCAGATGGTCTAACTGCTGGGAATTATCGCTGGCTAAAACGTACGTTGAAGGGTTGTTTTAAAGGAGAGTATGTCTCATCGGAATCATTTTTAACTAAACTCAGGAGCATAAAATCAAGTTCAGAGATAGATAGAATTCAAAAAGCTGTAATCATAACTGAAAAAATATACAATGTTATATTTAGCAAGCTTAAGGCTGGGATGACTGAAAAAGAGATTGGCAAGTTATTTGTAGAAGAGATGAAGAAACAGGGTGTCGTAAATGGTATTGATAGGTCATTATCGATGCCGATTGTATTAAAAGAAAATATTGCTCATCGTGCTCCAAGTGATGTAGTTGTCTTGCCAGGAGATTTAGTTATTATGGATTTTAGTGTAGATGTGGATGGTTATGTATCGGACATTGCAAGGACGGTTTATTTCTTGAAACAAGGTGAAGATAAAGCTCCAGAAAATGTGGAATTGGCTTTTCAAGCCGTTCATGAAGCAATTTCTAGGGCTGCAAAGGCAATCAAACCTGGTGTAAGGGGATATGAGGTAGATTCTGCAGCACGTAACTACTATGTATCAAACGGTTATCCAGAAATTACACATGCTACTGGCCATCAAATAGGTAGAGACGTGCACGACGGAGGTGGATTATTTGCTCCAAAGTGGAATAGATATGGAAAAAGTCCTTATGTGAAAATTGAGGAGGGAATGGTGTTCACGATTGAGCCTACATTGTTTTTAGATGATGGCATTCATTTTATTGTTGAAGAAAATGTAGTTGTAACTAGTACAGGCATTACTTATTTAACTAAACGGCAGAATGAATTAATCCTTATTCCATATGAATGAAATAGAAAATCGGAGGAGAATCCGATTTTCTAAGAAACAGCACTAGCTTCAGTAACATTTGAATCAGAGACATCTGGGTCATTGTTTAGCGAAGAACTAAAACCACTATTTGTTTGGATAAAATATCCAGTGTTGAAACCTCCAGAACCCGAAACAACCTTTGAAGACGAGGTTGGTGAAGCGTTTAGCGTGTCACCTGTTACAATAATTCCTTCATTACTGTTAAAAACAATTGGGCCAACAATTATGCAAGGCATCGAAACACTCCTTTTTCAATCCATGTTTTAGTCTATGATTCTAAGGGGTAAAGTGTTTAGACAAAGTTGTCATTTTGTTGATTTTGTTATAAAAGGTTAAATTAAGATGCCAAATCTATGAGCTGTGTACTAAGTTAGTAAACAAACATGGTATGGTCGGCATAAAATTCCCTTAAGTGGAGGAAGCTAGCACACTACAATCAACTCCGTTAAGTATTAATATTGAGCTGTACCAATCCCAAAATAATCATTAACCTTCATGTAGGTCAAAAAACAGGCATCTTTTTATATAGATATAATATAGCGACCTGGAAAATTGTTTGATATAATATACATAATATTCTAAAAATTTAACGGTAAAGATTTTTTTGATAGAGTTTTCTATACTAGGGGGCTCTAAATATAATTTAGATTAAAGAAAGAATCGAGAAAGATATAAAAAATTGGTCAATAACCCTGTTGATTAAAAAGTTATCCCTTGAGAGTAATAATCTGCTAGAGGATTAAATAAGTTTTTGTCGAATAATATTAAAATATATTCTATTTACCAGGAGAAAATTATTATGCTAGCAGAGAAACTTTTATTACATGTCTTAATAACACTAGCACCAATTCTGATTTATTATGTACTATTTGAAAATCGAAAACTAAGGAAATCCCCAATTCTTATAGGGGTTTTACATGGAAGTGCTACAATTTTATGTATGATATTCGCATACGAGAGTTATGGGGTATATTGGGATCTTGGCTATGTACCTTTGGTTTTAGCTGCATTGTATGGTGGACCTATTGCAGGAGGAATTGTTTTTATTGCTATCTTTGTAACGAGAACATTAATGGGTGGAGATGTATTATTACTAGGATATTTGAGTGCTGTTCTTGCAGCAATTGTACCATTCTTGCTTACAGGAAGGTTTAGTAAAATACAGGGTAAAAATAGATTGTTTTTTACTTTAATGATTGGATTTTGGCCAGTATTAATTCAATTATGTATATTAATTACTTATGTCTTAATTAGTGATTTATCTAGCACTAATAGTTTAGATTTAATACTAAATGTCACATTTTTTGGATTTATTCAGTTAGTAGCTGTAGGCTTTGCTGCAACATTATATGAAGCAGTATTAGAAAAACAGTTGATGAAAGAAGAAATTAATAGGAGTGAAAAACTAAATACACTCGGAGAACTAGCAGCATCTATTGCACATGAAATCAGAAACCCTCTGACAGTTGTAAAAGGATTTCTACAGTTGATGAAGGAAGATGATGAAAAAAATAAAAATGAAAATGAAAGATATCTATCCTTAATATTAAGCGAACTGGGCAGAGCAGAGGGGATTATTAGTGATTACTTGAATTTCGCCAAACCTCAGCTAGAGAAGGTTGAAAAATTTTTACTGTCAGAATTATTACGTGAGAACGTCTCTCTCCTTGAACCATTTGCTACAAAGCAAGGGGTAGTGTTAGTAGAAAGTTTAGAACACGATATTGTAATAGAAACGGATCGAAATAAGCTAAAACAAGCTCTTCTTAACATAATTAAAAATGCAATCGAAGCAACGCATGATGGTGGAAGTGTTTCAGCCATTCTAAAAAAGGAGAGGAATTTTGGGAAAGTGATCATTAGGGATAATGGAAAAGGAATGTCAGAGGAGCAACTATCTAGAATTGGAACCTTGTTTTATTCAACCAAGGATAAAGGAACTGGTCTCGGTACGATGCTTTCAATACGTATTGTTGAAGCAATGAATGGAAAAGTAACTTTTTCTAGTAAGGAAGGACTTGGTACAGAAGTCACTATACTTATCCCAATTAATCAATTGTAAGTATTAGTAAAGGATTATTCAAAAATACTAAATATGTGGTCAGTAGTATTAATTCGTGTACGACCACATTTTTTTTATTTAGGTTCTGTTAAATTTGGTTATTGATATAAGCTGCAGGATGTTCTTTTTCTGCGGGACGGGCAGTGAGCCAACTCGGCCCTTGCGCACCTGTCTTTCTGCTCCCTCTGGACAATGACTGGGCTTCCATGAGTTTTCACCGCACGAAGTAAATACGATGGCATTTTCTAGGATTCTTACTACTTCTTTTTCAATCAACTTCGTTTGAAAAATCAACATTGAGCTTTAACAGCGTATTCCCTAAAGTTTTAGCTGTTAATGTCCTTAGAATGTTTGTTGAAACAATAGCTTTTCTCATAAATAAAAACGACAGGTGACTTAGTCTGAACCCCGAAATGAGTTCAAGCTAACTAGCACTTGTCGTTTTTTCTTAATTAATTGGTTCTGTATAACATTGTAGATTTATAATTGTCGAATGTTCGTCTTTTGCTCCAATTAATTTCGTTTAGAAAACCACTATGGAGATATAACAAAATTCTATTACTTTCTTTTCAGTTTCATTAAAGATTCGTATACAATTGGTACAATTACGAGGGTTAACAATGTGGAACTTGCAAGTCCACCAATAACGGTTACACCTAATCCTTTAGATATCAGCCCACTACCTTCTAGTCCTACTGCTAGTGGTGCTAGAGCCCCTATCGTTGCAATGGCTGTCATTAAGATTGGACGAAGTCGGGTTCCACCTGCTTCAAGAATAGCATCACGGGTGGATAAGCCTTCTTTCTCTTTATGAATAACGCGATCAATTAATACGATTGCATTTGTTACAACGATCCCGATTAACATTAGGGCACCAATCAAAGCTGAAATACTAAGTGTTTCCCCAGCTAGTAATAACCCAAGTAATCCCCCAATTACTGTGAAAGGTAGAGAGAATAGAATGGCTAATGGTGCTAATCCACCACCGAATGTGATGACTAGAATCAAGTATACGATAGCAATTGCTGCCAACATCGCTAGACCTAATTGAGTAAACGACTTTTGAATATCTTCTGTTACACCACCCATTAATACTTCAACATTAGACGGGAGTTGTAATTTATCTATTTCCGATTGTAACTTTAGAGATATCTTGGAGACATCTTTGTCTGTTATGACTCCACTAATACTTGCGTATATTCTTCCATCACGGCGCTTGATAGTATCAGAAGTACTTCCAACATTAACGTTGACTACATCTTTAATTTTTAAAACGACTCCATTTGGAGTGATTATTGTTTTATCAAGAAAATCATCAATTCTCATGTATGAGGGTGTATCAACTTTATGATAAACGTCTAAATCCTCATTTCCTACAGAGACAGTAGTCAAAATTTCTTTTTGTTCAAAGTTGCTCAGTTCCATTCCGATTTGAGCAGTAGATAGACCTAATTCACTTAATTTGTCTTGGTCGACAGTAAGTGTATATTCATCATACGTATCGGATATACTTGAATCTATTTTTGTTAAGCCTTCTTGAGTATTCATAATAGAGAAAATCTCAGCTACTATGGGTTCAATGTCAACCATGTTTTCACCATAAACAAGTATGGATAATGAGTTGCTAGCACCAGCTCCTGAGAAATCTTGACTAGCCCATTCACCTTTAGTAATTAATTTCTGTAAATCTCTAATAACTTGTTCTTTTTCAATAGCGAAATTTTCTGTTTCGGAATCATAGCTAATAAAAAACATTGCTTGATTCGATTGTCCTGGATTCATTGGATTTTCAGATCCAAGTGAAAACTGGATCGTTTCAACATCATTGCGAGATTGAAGCATTTTTTCTGCCTTTGAGGCAATGCCTTCAACTTCAGCTAAAGTTTGTCCTGGTACTGACTTATACGTAATAACGATCATCTTTTCCTCGTCAGCAGGTAAAAAACTAACACCGATAATAGGTAATAAAAATAAACTTCCAATTAAAAGTCCTATAGCGATTGAAGATGTAATGATTTTATGATTAAGGGTCCAATTTAAGATAAATCTATAGTTACTTTCTAATTTTCTTGGCTTTACTTCTTCATGTTGTTGCTTTAGTCCCTTATTAAATAACATATGCGCTAACATTGGAACTATCGTAACTGCAACTAATAGAGAAGCTAATAAAGAAAAAACAATAGTAAGAGCAAAGGGGAGGAATAACTCTCCAATTGTCCCTTTTACAAATCCTAATGGTAGGAATACAGCAATCGTTACAATAGTTGAAGACATAATGGGCATATACATTTCTTTAGTAGCAGCTACAATTAGTTGACTACCAGTCAGTTTTTCATTAGGTAGCGACATTCGCCTAAAAATATTTTCGATAACAACAATCGAGTCATCGACAACACGTCCAATCGCAACGGTCATTGCTCCAAGTGTCATGAGGTTTAATGAAATATCTATCTGCTTGAGTAGCAATAGGGCAATTAATAATGATAACGGAATTGAAATGACTGAAATAATAGTTGTCCGA
Organism: Bacillus sp. (in: firmicutes); assembly: GCA_041611945.1. Taxonomy (GTDB): domain Bacteria; phylum Bacillota; class Bacilli; order Bacillales; family SA4; genus Bacillus_BS. The sequence goes on along the minus strand of JBFILZ010000021.1, from coordinate 20,020 downwards.
ATGTTTCTTAAAAATAATAAAATAATCAGCATTGCAAAAACTGCACCATATATTGCTTTAGTAATCATCGTATGTACAGATTTCTCAATTGCCTTACCTTGGTCGAAAATAGGTGTAATTGTTAAGCCTTCCAGTTCATTTTCAAGATGTATATTTGCTTCTTTAACAGCGTTAACTACATCAACTGTGTTAGCATCTGCTGATTTTATTATCTGAACACCGATTGATGTTTCGCCATTGGTTCTTGATATAGATTTTGATTTTCCTACTATTTCTATAGTTGCAATTTCACTCAACTTTACTGTCGATATTGTTTTATATTGTTGGGGAAAAGCATCTCTTGTATGTTGACTATCGATGGTTCTATTTGAAGTTGGTAGGAAGAACGGGATTTTTAATTCTTTTAAATCGGAGAGAGTAACAATATCTCCGTCAATCACAACTGATTTTTCAGTTCCCTCTAAAATAAAAAGTCCTAGTGGGAAAGTCATGTCTGAACTTTGAATAATCTGCTTAATAGACTGTTCACTTAACCCAAGCTCTTTTATTTTTTCTTGATTAAATGATAGTTGTACCTCTTCAACTTGTTGACCTGAGATTTGAACAGAGCTAACTCCTTCAACGCCTTCCAAAGTGGGTAAAACCGATTTCTCGATTTCTTTTGTAAGTTCGGAAAGAGATTGGTTAGAGTTTGATATACTTAAAGACATAATAGGGAAAGCATTAAAGCTTAAGCGCGAAACAGTAGGGTCTTGCACGCCTTTCGGGAATTCAATGGACGCAATGGCTTGTTGAATTTCTTCCTTTGCTTTGTCCATATTCTTTTCGAAATTAAATTCAATTTGAAGGTTAGAAGCATTTTGGAAAGAAGAAGAACTAACAACTGACACTCCCTCAATATTTTTCACTCTTTTCTCCATCGGTTCAGAAATATACTCTGCTATTTGTTCAGGAGTAGCACCAGGGTAAATTGTAGTTACCGATACTAAAGGTGTTGTGATATTTGGAATCGTTTCTTGTTTCATATTTAAACCAGAGTACAAACCTGCAACAGTAACTATTATGGTAATAAGCCACACAGCGAGCTTATTGTTTAATGAAAATTCAATGATTTTATTCAATTTATCCACTTCCTCTTCCGGATGTTGACCATTTAGTCACAACAAATTATAATTTTACTGACCGATCGGTCATCAGTCAAGTTGTTGGTCCTAGATGATAAAATAAAATAATTAAAAACAGTGAATGTAAATGTATACATCTATTTGGAGGTTCGTGCTAATGAAAGCTAAAGACAGGCTAATAATTGAAGCTGCAATTAAGTTATTTGCAAAAAAAGGATTTTCTGCTACCTCCATCCAAGAAATTGCAAGTGAAAGTGGCATTTCAAAAGGGGCTTTTTATTTGCATTTCAAATCAAAGGAGTCATTACTACTAGCCATTTTGAACTATTACTTTGAAGAGATAAAAAAAAATGTGCTAGCAATTGAGCAAGAAGAATTATCCGCGCGAGATAAGTTCAGTCGGCAGCTAACCGTATTGTATGAAAATCTACTTCAACATAAGGATTTTATTATTATGCAAACAAGGGAACAAGCCATACCATTAAATGATGAAATTAGAAAATTAATTTATAATATTCATTTTTCCATTCATGAGTTTTACAGAAAAAACATTTTGGATATTTATGGAGAAATCATCCGGGAGCATGTGTGGGATTTGTCTATTATGTTGGAAGGTATCTTTCATGCTTATATTAGGCTATTATTTTTGGATGAACATGCATTTAATAAGCGGCAGACTGCGGGCTATATATTAAACCGTCTTGATGATATGGTCGCTACACTATCTATGAGTAAGGAAGAACCTTTAATTTCACAAAAGACGATTCAAGGTATTATGAAAAATTCAAATATATGTATTAATCAGGACTTTGATAATATATCGTCTATATTAAATAAAATGAGAAAGGAACTAGAAAATTCAGACGAAAATAAGGATCTGCTGATTTCTTTAGAGGTAATAGAAGCTGAAGTGAAACAAGAACAACCAAGGGCAGCTGTACTGGTAGGAATGCTATCGAATTTCAACAGCGAGCCAATCTTTGAAGATTTTATTACAAAAATATATAACATGTATAAATTACAAAAAGTAGTTAAGTTTGAATGATTTTATGCAAATATGATTGTTTTGGAAGGTGTGTGTACTGTGGTTTTAGCGAGATAATTCACAAAAGTGCTCCAAATCTTTTCACCGAGCATCACCGAGCATCTCGAAGAAAATAGAGTATCCTACAGCTGAAACAACAACAAAGTTTAACAGTGCCTACCATAATAATAAAAATCCTATTGATCAATGAGGTGTGTACAGATGGATAAAAAAATTGGTTTTATTGGGTGTGGTAAAATGGCTCAAGCAATGATTGCTGGCATGATAAAGTCGTCACTTGTAAGACCAGATCAAATTTTGGTAAGTGCAAATACAAACCAAACACTTTCTGTGGTAAAAAAGAGGCTTAACGTGAATACATCAACTAGTAACAGAGACGTTGCAAGATTTGCTGATATTCTTTTCTTAGCAATCAAGCCTCATCTATACTCAAAAATAATTGCTGAAATTAAAGATGATATTCAGAGTAATACACTAATAGTTACAATTGCTGCTGGTATTGAGATTAAGTTTATGGAGAATCAGTTTGAGAATAAAGTGAAAGTTATTCGAACCATGCCAAATACACCGTCACTTGTAGGAGAAGGTATGAGTGCATTATGTGTTAACTCTTATGTCACGGTTCAAGAACGGGATGAAATTGTAAACCTTTTTAATTGTTTCGGTAAATGTGAGCTAGTGGAAGAATCACTAATGGACAGTATACCAGCCATTAGTGGGTCATCACCAGCTTATGTGTACATGTTTATTGAATCGCTTGCGGATGGTGGGGTAAAACAAGGAATTCCTAGAGACCAGGCATATAGAATGGCGGCACAGGCCGTTCTTGGAGCTGCGAAGATGGTCCTTGAAACAGGAAAACATCCAGCTGAATTGAAGGATGATGTGTGTACCCCAGGTGGAGCAACGATCGAAGCTGTAACGGAGTTAGAAACAAATGGATTTCGTGCAGCCATATTAGCTGCCATGGAGAGTTGTACAAAAAAATCTAAGGGAATGGTTAAGTAGTAGCCAAAATTCAGATGGGATTAACAAATATTGGACTAATAGAGGCTATTAGTGAAGAGGAAAAGTTAAAAGACAACTATATATGAAAGCTACGAAAAAAAAGAGCCTAATTGGCTCTTAATGTGGTAAAAAGGCTAATTGATATAAGAACAATACTGCGAATACATAGACTAACGGGTGAACCTCTCGTCCTTTTCCTTTAACGAGCTTTAATAAAGGATGTGCGATGAACCCTAAGGCAATACCTGTAGCTATGCTTGAAGTTAAAGGCATGCTTAAAATAATAATAAAGGCGGGAAAAGCTTCGTCTAATTCGTTCCATTTAATATGAGAGATACTTCCCATCATGAGACTACCAACTATGATCAAAGCTGGTGCAGTAATAGCAGCGATTCCAGAAACAGATCCTACCATTGGTCCAAAGAATGCCGCGATTACGAAAAAAACTGAAACCGTTAATGTTGTTAAACCCGTTCTCCCCCCAGCTGCAACTCCAGCCGACGATTCAATATAGGCACTAGTGGGACTTGTCCCAAATGCAGCCCCAACAGTTGTTGCAACTGAATCTGCTAATAATGCTTGTCTTGCTCTAGGGAGTCTCTTTCCCTTCATGAGACCAGCCTGCTGAGCCACTCCTACCATAGTTCCAGTTGTATCGAAGATAGTAACAAGTAAGAACGAAAAAACAACTGCATACAAGCCATACTGAATTACATCACTAATAGCTGTTAAAGGATTTATGATAATTAGTCCTTCAGGTAATGAAGGGAGATTTACAAATCCATTTTCAAAGGATAATTGGCCGGTTATGAAGGCAACAAATCCCGTGACGATCATCCCAAAGAATAAAGCACCATTAACATTTAGAGCCATTAATATAATTGTGATTGCCAACCCACCTAAAGCTAATAGAGCTTTTGGAGAGTGTAAATCCCCTAATGTCACTAAATTTGTAGGGTGAGCGACTATTACATCTGTTAATCTAAGTCCAATAAATGCAATAAATAAACCAATTCCAGCTGTTATTCCATGCTTTAAGTTTTCAGGAATGGCTTCAATTAATTTTTCGCGAAAAGGTGTTAACGATAAGATAATAAATAAGATACCTGCAAGAAATACAGCTGAGAAGGCAACTGTATAGGAAATTCCAGCATTTGCATCAACAACTGAATAAGCGAAGTAAGCATTTAGGCCCATTCCAGGCGCAATGGCAATTGGATAATTTGCAAATAGAGCCATCCATAATGTTCCGACAACAGTAGCAATAATAGTTGCAAGGAATACTTGTTCAAAAGGAACTCCGGCATCAGCAAGTATGAGCGGGTTAACAATGATAATATACACCATAGTTAAAAAGGTTGTAATTCCTGCGGTTATTTCGGTTTTTACTGTAGTATTATTTTCTTTTAACTTAAACATATGTATCCCCCTTCAAAAAAACGAACATTTTAAAACACTCCTTAAATAATATTCGTTTATATAATAAAATTCAACAAAAAAATAATAAAAACAGGCACACATAATAATACTCGGAATGAGAAAAGTGTAGACAAAGTTAGTTTTCCACAATATAATTAATATATAATATAATAGCTTCGGAAAACGAAGGGGAGTAGCTTAACAGGAAAGTCGTCATGACGTGATCGTAGTGATCGCCGGCTTCCTGGACAACAGTTTGTTGTTTGCGAGACCTTTATCATGTAAATGGTAAAGGACCTTTTATGCATTAAAGCCTTTACCATTTATGGTAGAGGCTTTTCTTTGTGGTTATTAATTAATTTTCATTGGAGGTGGGATAGTAAGAAGAAGCAAAATAATAATGAAAAACTAAAAAACATTTGGGAAATAGTATGAAAGGGGAATATGCAATGGAAATATTATCAATTGAATTTTTTACAGCACTATTAACAATTATTATGATCGATCTAGTCCTTGCCGGAGATAACGCTATAGTTATTGGCTTAGCGGCTCGAAACCTACCTAAGGAGCTACAAAAGAAGGTTATCATTTGGGGGACAGTTGGGGCAATAGGAATACGAGCTATCGCTACGGTATTAGTAGTATGGTTATTGAAAATTCCTGGTTTATTGTTAATTGGTGGTGTTTTGCTTTTATGGGTAGCCTATAAGCTACTTATAGATGAAAAAGATCATGAGGTAGGAGCTGCTTCAAACTTCTGGGCAGCTATTCGTACCATTATCATTGCTGATGCATTAATGGGTTTGGACAACGTTATTGCAGTAGCTGGTGCTGCACATGGAAGTTTTTTATTAGTGGTACTTGGACTAATTATTTCAATACCGATAGTAGTCTGGGGGAGCACAATCATCTTGAAGTTCGTCGACAAATATCCAATTATCATTACAATTGGAGCTGCGGTATTAGCATGGACTGCAGCAAAAATGATTGTCAAGGAGCCGTTCATTGAACCTTACTTTGTTAATCCATTTATTAAATACGGATTTGAATTATTTGTAGTGGCACTTGTTCTAGGTATAGGTGCATATGTGAAATCCAAACGTGGAAACCATGAAAAACAAGCTGCATAGAAAATTAAATAGTGAAAAGTAATAGGGGGTCAGTCCCCCATCACATTAAAGTGATGGGGGACTGACCCCTTTTGCATTAAAGCGTTAACGTGAAAACACTTCATAAATGCCGAATTTGAGATATTCTCCTTCTTCGGCAGCTAAAAGTTTAGGGTGATCATATCCGGCACCGCTCCAGTGAATTTCACGGAGTACTTTTCTTGCGTCTACAGCGGCAGCTTGAATGACTTCCTTGAATTGATCTGAACGAAGGTGGAAGCTACAGCTAGCCGTGATAAAGAAGCCCCCATCTTTTACAAGTTTCAATCCATTCAGGTTGATATCTTTATAACCTCCCAAAGCTTTTCGAACAGCATGAGAAGACTTGGCAAATGCAGGTGGATCAACGATTACAACGTCCCACTGCTTACCTTGTTGAACAGCCTCTCGTAGATAGTCAAAAGCATTTGCAACGACATATTCTACATTTTTAAATCCGTTCAACTCTGCATTTCTTTTAGCTGTCTCAATAGCAAGCTCTGATATATCTACTGCGGTCACTTCCTTGGCTCCATATGAGCAGCCGTTTAACATAAAGGACCCAGTATGAGTAAAACAATCCAGTAAAGTTGTATTCGAATCAATTAATGGCTTAACTGCAGCCCGATTTTCTCTTTGGTCAAAAAAGAATCCAGTCTTTTGTCCGTCCTTAATATCAACAATATACTTCACATCATTTTCTTCAATAACAACCTCAGTTGAGCTCTCACCATACCAGAATCCTTTTTCTTGCTCAAGACCTTCAAGTTCACGAACATAGACATCATTACGTAAATAAATTGCTTTTGGATTAAACACAGATAATAAACTTTTTAATATCCACTCTTTTCTAACTTCCATTCCGAGCGCCATAATTTGTACAACGAGTACATCCTCATATTTATCAACGACTAAACCTGGTAAAAAATCAGCTTCCCCGTAGATGGCACGACATGATCGTACTTCGGGAATGAGTTTTTGACGTAGCTCCCAAGCCCTTTTAATCTTAGTAAAGAAAAATGCCTCGTTAATTTCCTCTTGTGAATAGGATAAGATTCGAACAATCATTTGAGATTTAGGATTTATATATCCTCTTGCTAAAAAGTGTAATTGGTGATTATATACATCAACAAAATCTCCAGGTTCAAATGTACCTTCTATTCTATTTACTTCGCTTTGGTAAATCCAAGGGTGCCCTTGTTCTAACCGTTTCTTTCTATTTTTCTCAAGTATAACCTTTGCCATCTTTTCATCACTCCAATATTTCATTCGCCTATCATCATACCGAATTGCTGGTTCGAATGCTAGTTTTGAACAGATTAATCCATCGTCTTTTCCAAATAAATCATGTTAAGAATGTTTTATTAAGCAATTTTACTTTTCTTGAAGGCTCTTTTAAAGCTCTTGGTTAAGAATTGATTGATGCTCCTCTGAAATACAAACGCAATTCCTTCGGTACGGTGAGAATTTTTGGATGGATTTTCAAAAAAGAAGGCTTTGTTAAAGCTCCCTGTTGATTTTCCAAGATGTTGTGTTGTTTTTACAGACATTTGAGTTATTACTCATCTTCAAAGGACCATTGGACAGTCACATATTCACCCAAAGACCAATACATTATACGTATAGTTAGGGGGGAATATTTAGTGAGTGTTTTATACACTAAAAGCGAGATATTGAGGCAGTTATTCTCTTTTGAAAAATGGGAGATTAATGCTTTTCAACAATTTACTGAGATGGTAACAGATGATGAACAAAAATATCCTTGTATACCTTGTCAAGTTGGGTTTATGTCTGGACATTTGCGATATGGTTTCGTAGGAGATCCGAGAATGCCAAATACGGCAAAAGATATTGCAAAGCTATTAGAAGCATATGGAGAGTGTTCAAGAGAAACTGGTAAATATTCATCACTCGTAATATTTTGTAAGACACCAGTAGATTTATTAAATGAATACAAAATTCAAGATTACGAAAAACTATTTTGGTCTTTATTAACTCAAGTGAGTGATTTAGACAAATTAGATTGGCCATCTCAAATCTCAACTGATCCTAATGATTCTACTTGGGAGTTTAGTTTTGATGGACACCCTTACTTCTGTTTTAATAGTACCCCGGCTCATAGCCTAAGGAAAAGCAGATATTTCCCATACTATCTGCTAGCATTTCAGCCGAGGTGGGTTTTTGAAGGAATCAATGATCATACCAAAATTGGAAGAACAATGAAAAAAGCAATAAGAGAACGCTTAGAAAAATTTGATTCAGTTCCTGCACATCCTTCTTTACAGTGGTATGGCTCTAGTGAGAATCTTGAGTGGAAACAGTATTTTTTACCAGATGATAATCAAATTCCAACAAAATGTCCATTTTCAAATATGAAACATAAGCAAAAGTAGAAAAATAAGAAACAGTCAAGACACAATATATGTCTTGAGCTGTTTCTTACTGTGCTAATTCCTATATAGTTGCCCATGATTTGGCATTTGTGGTTGTCCTGTAAAAGGTACATAGCTTTTGGTCATCTGATTCATATCTTGTTGTGAGAGTTGAGGTACTTGATAAAATTTAAGTTTATTCTGATACAAGAAAATCTCGTACGCCATCTCAATGTAATTTGGAACACTATCTGCTAGAACGCGTCTTACTACTGGGTTGGTTACTTCTAGTGATGTCATTGCTAGTAGTGAAGCTGTTGATTTGATTAAACCAAGCATATGCCCTGAAATACCGTTATCTTTAATATCTTCAATTGACTGATTAGGCTTTTTAGGTTGACTAGGTGTAAGACCATAAGTGACCGTATTATTTTGTTTCATCATATATTTTTTTGTCGGATGTGAAGGGTCCTTTCCGGTAGAAAAGCACTCACACGTAATATTATACTGATCCAAAATAAAATAATATTGTCGATCAAGTATATCTAATAATTCTTGATCTTTTACAAAAATTCGAAACATCATATATTGATCTAAAATATTGATCGTACCAGAAAGTACTTCATGAAGGTCAAATACTTCATGCCCCCCATGATTCATTTGATTGGACTGTGAAATATTAATTTGAGATTGCTGAGGATGTGTGTAGTGCATATGCATTTCTTTCCCCCATTCAAATAATTTATGGTACTCAACTATTATTAACTAAAAGCCTTCTTCTCTTACAAGTGTACTATTGGAAATTCACTTAAATATAGGATGGAAATAAAGTGATCTCTTATGACTGAATAAATGAAACAACTTTTAAGAAATACTAATTAGATAATTTAATATCCAAGAACAGGAGCAATTTATGAAACATCAATTTTTAATTCAAGAAAAGACAGGTCATGGATTTCGTGTAAACAATGGAGATTTAGTAAAAGTGATTGATGTGGAAGGTCAACAAATTGCAGATTTTGTTGCCTACAACTCAGAAAATTTTGAAGAAAGATTAGATTCGGTTGTTACTAGAGATACAATACAGTCAACTGATATCAAGATAAATTCTTCCCTTTACTCTAACTTATATAGACCAATGTTAACGCTACTTAAAGATACAGTTCAAAAACATGATTTACTTTCCCCTGCATGCAGGCCTGAAATGTATCAAGTTTTATACAACAAAAACAAACCAAATGAAAATTGCTTTTCCAATATAAATGAAGCATTATCGCAGTTCGGCATACCTTATGCTAGACAGCATTATCCTTTTAATATTTTTATGAATACTGTAATAAGTTCAGGTGGGAAAATAACCGTGAACAAATCTCGCTCATCAGCTGGTGATTATGTTGAAATGAGAGCAGAAATGGATTTAATTATTGCCATTTCTGCCTGTCCGAATGAAGAGAGTGCTGGGAATGGGTATAATTCCACTTCTATTTTAGTGGAGGTATACTAATATAAGTACCCTGTTAAACGTTGTGTTGATTTCATCTACAGATTGCTCTCTTGTCCTCCTGTTCCGGCAGGACATTGAGAATGCGCCCATGAATTTTCAGCACGAGGAAATGCGTTAGCATGTTCGAGGAGTTCTAGCTTAGCACCTTCCATCTCAATCAACTTCGTATTAAAAATTAGCAGAGCTTAACTGAGTCAAAATAAAAGAGGTAAGCAATGACCTTGTGCTTACCTCTTTCATATGGAATTCACCTAAAACGGGTAGCACTTTTTAGAGTTCCAATTTCACTTTTTAATATGTATTTATTGTACTAATATTGATTACTTCTCTCTTATTTAGTGGATGGATACTTTATAATGAAAATTACACGATGAAAAAACAACCGTTTATTCTGTACTATTATTGATAAAGGTAAATAATTAGATAACTATATAGACAGTAGGGGGAAAAGATGGAAAAAGAAAAAAATGAACCTGAAGAAAATACATGCCAGCCTTTTGAACACGAGAAGGAAGATTTTGATTATGATGCTTTTTTTGCAGACGATGAAGATTTGTATGAAAAAGAAAAGAACATACGTAATAAAAAGAAAAAATTTCAATCAAAAATAATTGGAGGAGTATTAGTAATTGTTCTTTTAGTCAATGGCTTAGCTATTTGGCCACAAGTCATAAATATACCAGCAATAGATTTTTTGGCTGTTTCAGCAAGGTTAACTCAACAAGAGGAAATAAAGCAATATAAGAAAGCAGTTGTTACGATTGAGTGGGGAGGAGTAAAGGGGACTGGATTTAATATTGATTCGAATGGAATAATCATCACAAATGCACATGTTGTGGATCACTCAAACACTGTAAATGTTCACTTTAGAGCAAATAAGTCCTATGTCGGAAAGGTGATAGCGAGATATCCTGAATTAGATATAGCCGTTGTTAGTCTTGATGCTAAAAATCTTCCGACCTTACCACTTAATTTTGATGATTCAGTTTGGCATAATGGTGATGAGGTTGTTTTTATTGGAAATCCACTTAATTTCACACAAATTGTAAATGAAGGAGTAATAGTAGGTGAAACTACATTAAAAAATTGGGAAAAACCGGTTATGATGATTGAAGCTCCGATATACAGAGGGAATAGCGGAAGTCCTGTAATTAATAAAAATGGTGAAGTGATAGGTGTAGTCTTTGCAACTATTCAAAATCCAACTGTTAGTACTAATGAAATAATTGGAGTCGCAATACCTACTCATCAATTGGAAGAAATAATAAAAAAGGTGATAGATTAACCTATCACCTTAGGATATGATTTAAATGGTCTAAATTAGTTGGTAGTGGCGCATGGATATTAATTACTCCCTTTGTAATAGGATGTACAAAGGATACGGATGCCGCGTGCAAAGCTTGACTCGTCATATATGAGGAACTCCCACCGTAAAGTGTATCTCCTACTAAAGGGTGACCAATATGACTCATGTGTACCCGGATTTGATGGGTTCTACCAGTATCGAGTTGAAGTTTAACTTTCGTAACATTATCTCTCGAAAAAATTTGAAGAACTTCATAATTAGTTATGGCTTCTTGCCCTGATATTGACACCCTTCTCCTTGTAGGATGATGTCTGTCACGCCCAATGGATTTAATAATTGTACCCTTTTGCTTCTTTAAACCACCTTCAACAAAGGCAATATATGTACGTTTGATTTCTTTTTTTCCAAGCATTTGATCTAGGAGGGAACTTGCCCAAGGATGTTTTGCGAAAATATTAACCCCAGTTGTATCACGGTCTAAGCGATGAATATGACGAACTTTAGCTTTTAGACCTACTTCCTGCCAGTGATAAGCGACTCCATTTGATAAAGTACCTGTTTGATCCTTTTCGTTTGGATGAGTGTCCATCATCACAGGCTTATTTATAATGAGTAAATGGTCATCCTCAAAAAGAATCTTAATATTTAAATCCTCTGGTACAACACCATAATCCTCAGCTATAAAGCATTTTATATATAGACTCGCGTTTTCATTCAAAATCGTATTCCAAGGAACGACTTGATTGTTTAACTTAATACCTTTTTCTGATCGTAGTTCATGTAGTGTTTTTTTCGGTATCTCCAATTGTTCTTTTGCAATCTGTTCAATCGTGAGTCCCACCCATTCAGTCGGAGTTAAGATTTCTAACCAATCTCCTTTTTTTGTCATTTTAATCATAAGTCAGCTCCTCGACTATTATGGTCTTTTATGAAATTCCAAATTCTTTTACTAAACATAAAGAGTAGAAAAGCGATGTACGATAATGAAAGAAGGAGTCCGATATTGGATAAACCAACCATTTTTAGTGTCATATTAATGACTGTGAAAACATACAGAATCCCAAGATATTTTTTTATTTCCTCATTTTGATACAGTTTAGTGATATATGCTCCTATTTGTCCACCAATCAGAGAACCAATAATTAGAGTGAATGCAAAAGGATAATCAATTGGAGTGCTTACAGAGTAGGTGATAAATCCAGCTATTACTATAAAAAATACAGCCAATAGACTGGTTCCTACCGCTTTTCTAGGTGTAAGATTTAAAAAAACAATGGATAAGGGTACAATAATAAACCCTCCACCAACACCTAGAGTTGTAGAGATAAAACCACCAATGAATCCGATAATTAATATAATTAGCAAAGAGTTATTATTTTCCTTCTTATTAATGTTATCGTACTTAGAACCTTTAAGCATTGAATAAGAAAAATAACCTGCTAGGAGGATATATAAAAGCGGTATTATAATTTGTTCAATCTGATTCTTCTCCAAAAACTCAACAAATGGATGTGCGACTTGGGTAGCGACTATACCTGCACTTGCTAGTGATAATGATGTCCTATAGTGAATGTTCTTCATTCGAAAGTGAGCAAGTACTCCTGACAAAGATGTAAAAATAGTATAAAGCAAACTAGTAGCTACAGCCATTATCGGTGAAAATCCCAGTAACAATAGGATAGGAGTAAGCACAAAACCTCCGCCAATTCCGAAGTATCCAGATAGAATACCTACACAAGCTCCTAATAGGATAAATAAGAAAATGTCCAATTAGTAAATCTCCTCTCAATTTCAATACAATATTTTCATTATGAAGAATAGTAAAAGTTAATTCAATCATTTCCTAAATGAATGCACGAAAATGCAAGTGAGATTATTTATTAAATGGCTACCCTGAAAATAAGGGAATCTTCGTTCCAGAACACTCGCTTTCCGTGGGGCGGGCGATGAGCCCCTCGGCGATAGCGCCTTCAGGTCTCACCTGTCCCGCTGCTCCCACAGGACTTTGAATATGCTTCCATGAATTCTCACCGCACGAAGGAAATGCGGTAGTATTTTCGAGGAGTCGCGCATCCTTCCACTTATATCAACATCGATTGAAAAATCAACATTGAGCTTTAACAGAGCCATTAAATTAAATGCTTAATAGATTGGTTCAGGATGAATTTGGAAAAAACCACAATTTTCATTTGTCGAAAATTGTCAATCCGGTTTCCAAATCCTCCAAATTTCATCCTGAGAGCGAATATATCGCCTTGAGCATGATTTATTTACGTATAGATTTAGATGGTAGCGCTTTCACTCACTAATTGGCGTTTATGCTTATGACTTCCCCTCAGTCCATTGAATTTAAGAGTGAGGATGTTAGTATTAAGAAGTTGGAAAAAATACGAACAAAAATAAGAACAACAGGAGAGATTAAATGCTAAAACAGAAAACAATTGCGTTTATAGGCGCTGGGTCAATGGCAGAGGCGATGATTTCTGGCTTGGTGAAAGCAAATATTATACCGCCTAAGCAAATCATTGTGACGAATCGAAGTAATCAAGAACGTTTAAAAGAATTAGAAAGAAATTATGGGATTCAAGGGATAAATAGAGATGAACTTCAATTTGGAAACGTCGATATATTTATTCTAGCCATGAAACCTAAGGATATAGATACTGCATTAAAGTCAATTTATAATGACGTGAAACCAGAACAACTGATCATGTCCGTGTTAGCTGGTATTTCAACATCATATATTGAAGAAAACTTGAGTAAAGGTCAACAAGTTATTCGAGTAATGCCAAATACTTCAAGTATGATTGGTGAATCAGCTACTGCTTTATCTCCTGGTAAGCAAATGACACGTAATAATGTAAAGCTAGCATCCAATTTACTAAATTGTATTGGGGAAACCTATTTAATTAACGAAAAAAAGATGGATATTTTTACAGGGCTAGCGGGAAGTGGTCCAGCATATTTTTATTATTTAATGGAACATATGGAAAAAGAGGGACAAGAAGCTGGACTCGATATTGAAACAACAAGACAAATTATTGCCCAAACGATTGTGGGAGCAGCTAAGATGATTCAAGAACAAGATGAAACACCTACCGTATTAAGAGAAAATGTTACATCTCCAAATGGAACAACGGCAGCTGGACTAAAAGCACTTGATAACTATGGTGGGGGAGAAGCAATTGCTCAAGCAGTTAAACATGCTTCAAAGAAATCACTTGAAATTAGTTCTCAATTACAAAAGAATTTATCAAAACAAGAGAAAATAACTCTAAAAGCAATCTAAAAAAATGACGTTATGGTCTAATAAAATAAATTTTAATTAAATCAGGAGTGATGTAAGTGACACCAGATAGTAAAAAAAGGGTGGTCATAAAAGTTGGTAGTAGTTCCCTAACAAGTAGACAAGGCGAGATTAGTCGAAGAAAACTTGAGAAATTAGCGGATGAAATTGTTCATTTACGAGATGAGGGACATGAAGTTGTTTTTGTATCATCAGGAGCGGTTGCAGCTGGATATAGGAAACTCGGCTGTTTAGAAAGACCAACTTCTTTACCAGAAAAACAAGCAGCAGCATCAATAGGTCAAGGATTATTGATTGAAGCATATTCAAAACTTTTTCTTTCTCACGGATATGTAGCTTCACAAATCCTTATCACAAGAAGTGATTTTTCAGATGAGAATCGGTATAACAATGTACGAAACACGCTCAATGTTTTGTTAGAACGTGGAATCATTCCGATTGTTAATGAAAACGACACGGTAACAGTGGATCGATTAAAATTTGGGGATAATGACACGCTATCGGCAAAGGTTGCGGGATTAATTGAGGCTGACAACTTAATTGTGCTGTCAGATATTGATGGTCTTTATGACTCAAATCCAAACGATAATTATGATGCGAAACTTCTTCATAAGGTAAGTGAGATTACCCCTGGAATTGAGGCGGCTGCTGGTGGTTCTGGAAGTACAGTCGGAACTGGTGGTATGAAATCTAAAATTGATGCCGTTAAAATAGCAATGGCATCAGGAATTTCTACTTTCCTAGGGAAGGCAAGTGTACCGAATATTTTAGTTGATGCGATGAAACAAACAGCAAAAGGAACTTATTTTGAAATAGACGAAAATACAAATAATTTAAACCAGAAAAAGCAGTGGCTTGCTTTTAACTCCGGTCCAGAAGGAGAATTAATTATTGATTCAGCTTCGAAGACCTCTATTTTAAACGATAATAAGAGCATATATATTTCAGGCATTGATTCTGTAAAAGGCTATTTTAAAAAAGGCGCAGTTATTATTATTAAAGATACAAATGATGAAGAAATTGGACTAGGTGTGATTAATTATTCTTCTGATAAAATTAAGAGCCTTAAAACAGACCCACATGAAATTAATAAAATTGCTGTTAATATTGAGGATCTAGTTTGTCATTTAGAGCTGTCAATTCCAGTGGGGTTGTAAGCTTTACTACACAAATTTTTAGGAGGAATACTAGTATGGTTAATGTAGAAATGCAGGCAATTGAAGCGAAAAACGCAGCTAAAACACTTAGCTTGTTGTCTACAAAAAAGAAAAATGAAGCATTATCTATTATTGCAGATACACTTGAATCAGAATATAAATTTATTTTAGAAGCAAACGAAAGTGATTTAGAAAAAGGTCGTGAAAAAGGATATGAAACAGCATATATTGATCGTCTTGCTCTTTCTAAGGAACGAATCTTTGATTTTGCAGATGGGTTGAGACAAGTTGCCAAACTCGAAGACCCCATAGGTAAAACACTTTCGAACTGGACGTTAGAAAACAATCTTATGGTTGAGAAGGTAACAGTTCCTCTTGGAGTTATCGGGATGATTTACGAAGCTCGTCCGAATGTAACTGCAGATGCAACAGGACTAGCATTGAAATCAGGAAATGCTATTATTCTAAAAGGCGGATCATCAGCGCTGTCTTCAAACAAAGCGATTGTAACTGTAATCCATCAAGCATTAGAAAAAACGGAAATACCTAAAGAAGCCGTACAATTTATTGCTAGTTCTGATCGTGAGGTAACAAGACAGTTGTTCACGATGAAGAAGCATATTGATGTACTAATACCTCGGGGTGGTGCCTCACTAATTAATGCAGTAGTAAATAATGCAACCGTACCCGTTCTTGAAACCGGTGTTGGTAATTGTCATATTTATATTGATGTAGACGCTGATGTAGAGAAAGCCTTGAAGATTGTTATTAATGCAAAAACAGATAGGCCTGCTGTTTGTAATGCTGCTGAAACGCTGATTGTTCACAAAGCATGGTTTGATAAAAATAGAGAAAGTTTGACCAAGTCATTTGTTGAGAATGGAATTGAAGTTCACGGGGATGAATATACTGTAAGTCAGATTTCGAATGCACAAATTGCAAATGAAGAAGATTGGTCAAATGAGTACTTGAGTTTAGATATTGCAGTTAAGATTGTTGATAATATAGATGAAGCTATACAGCATATAGAATGTTATGGGACTAAGCATTCAGAGGCGATAATAACGGAAAACAAAGATAATGCTCGTCATTTTATGAGTTTAGTTGATGCATCCGCTATTTATCATAACGCTTCAACACGTTTTACTGACGGTGGAGCTCTAGGATTTGGGGCCGAAATTGGAATTTCCACCCAAAAACTTCATGCTCGTGGTCCAATGGGATTACCAGCACTAACTACGATTAAGTTCTTAATGTCAGGTGACGGACAAATTAGATAACTAAAGAAACGTTATCCTAAAAGATAACGGGTATAGTTTTGGATAAAAAAGGAACTCACAAGAGAGAAATAAAAGTGAATTCAACATAATAAATAGTAGAAAAACGGACAGATATTAAATTAACGGGTTCGGTTTAGAAGTACAAAATTGAAATTCGCAACTCAATTCGTTAATTAATTAACTCAATATCAACAATAAATGGGTGATAAAAAAAGCAGTGGATTTCGTATTAAGTAGTTCAGATAACGTGGAGAAAACTTAAAATCGCAGCCCCAAAAAACATGCGCTTTCGCAATGTAAATAACAAGTGAATTAACGCAACAAAAAAAGCTTGGGATATCCCAAGCTTTTTGTTATTGAATGTGTTGTTCTTATTTATTTAAAGCACCCATTTGTTTAAGTGTATTTATTCACAAACTTTTTAATCTAAACCTTTTTAATGCAACAATTCGTTCAACTTACAAGTTATTTGTGTCTACTTAGATACTACTTTTAATTCTTCATCTATAACTTTGGTAGCTTCGTAAATTACACCATCGTTGTAATTCTTTATATCAAAATAACCATTGTAATACTCCCATACTTCTTGATGATTAGAGTATTCCTTAAATCTATCCAGTATTTCATTAAACAAAATGATTGCTTCCTCTTCTGTTAGGGTTCCTTCAACCATAAGTCTAAACTTAACATCTTTTTTACCATCAAATGCTGACGCTGTAGTTTCTATTTCCTCTAATTGTCTAAAGTAATCTTCAGATTTCCCAATGGCTAAACTAATGTCAATGTCAGGCTGTTGACTAGAACCAACAATTAAAAATAAAAAAATAATAGAAATAAGGCTAATTTTTCTCATTAAATACCTCCCCCAACATAATCACCCTCAATAAGTGCATTCCTATATTTTTGTTGGTGTTTTTTCTTTACTTATCTTGTATTAAACTGCTTCTTTAGTTGAAGAACTGATTTTTCATAATCTTTAAGTGAATTTTACCACATAATGTTATAAATCCTTGATTTTTCTCGCAACAGACTGATAATCACATAGCAATTTACAAGTAAAATAGCACCCTAATTCGAACAATGACAATAGCCATTGTCACGTTGTAATTATGGGTGCTATTTCTTATGTTATTTGGTTGTAATTTATATAAAACGCCGATATATCAATACAAACGGTTCTGCTATTTACTGTGCTAAAAGGTATGCTAATTCATATGCCATTTGCGGTGTTTCTCCACAAAAACTGAACTATTTAATTTCGTATCCAACTGCTTTTTTTATTTTCACTTATTTAACCTTTATTGTTGTTTTTGTAACCAAATCAATTTGGTATTATTATTCTTTACTCTTCTTAGGGGCTAAAATACAAGTGAAAGACTAAATAATTTTACATGTAACATTTGCATCAAACTTTTTTCTTCAATTATCAAGTGCACTATTATAAAGGAAAGATATGCATATATTGGTTTTTTCATGGAATGCTACAAAAAAAGAATTTAACCATAATTGGAAGAGCATGGTGGTATTTAATGAAAGACTGGCTGAATAAACATTTTTTAAATAAAGAGGCTGACACAATCGAAGAAATTATTAATGAGTTTAAAAAAAGTTCTGATTTTGTTCAATACTGTAATAAAAAGGCTGAAAGTCCGTTTGAAATCATTTACTTTTCTAGCATTGTAGATACTCAAATTTTGCATAAGGATATTTTATCAAGTTTAATAAATAAATCTGCTAAAGATGTTTCAGAATTACTTTCTATTATTCCAATTGAAAAGATTAAGGTTGACCCTTCAGCAAATGAAGTTCGCACAAATGTTTTGCAGGGATCAGTTTTTGTTCGATTATTAGATAAGAAAAAAGGAATACTTATTTCAGCAAAACGTACGGAGCAAAGAAATATCTCTGCGCCAGAAATTGAATTCAGTGTCCTTGGTCCAAAAGAAACATTTATTGAGTCGCTAGATACAAATATAAATCTTTTAAGAAAAAGAATTCCCATCCTTGAATTTAAAGTAAAAGAAGTTGTTATCGGAAAGTTATCTAGAACGAGAGTAGCAATTCTATTTATTGAAGGTATCGCGAATCAAGAAAATGTAAATACCGTAATTCAAAGGATTGAAAGCATTGATTTTGATATGGTGATTGATAGCTCGTACATTACTCAGCTCATTGCTGATAATGAATTATCACCATTTCCACAACTTTTAGACACCGAACGGCCAGATAGAGTAGCCTCTATATTGGCTGAAGGAAAGATAGCTATATTAACAGAAGGGTCCCCGCTGGCCTTAATAGGACCGACTACTTTAGTAGAGTTTTTCTCTTCATTTGAAGATTATTTTTATAGCTGGTATACAGCCAGCTTTATCCGGCTAGTTCGTTTTTTTGCAGTAGCTTTTTCCATACTAATTACGCCCATTTATGTAGCCACATTAACATATCATTATGAATTAATACCGAAAGATTTATTATCAACTCTTGTTATTTCAAGACGAGTTGTTCCGTTACCCCCTATTCTAGAAGCTATTTTCTTAGAATTGACAATAGAGCTTTTGCGTGAGGCTGGGGCAAGACTCCCAACTAAGGTAGGTCAAACAATAGGTATTGTTGGTGGTATTGTCATTGGAACAGCATCCGTAGAAGCAGGAATAACAAGTAATATCTTACTAATCATTGTAGCTCTTTCTGCACTAGCCTCCTTTACAACACCGGTATATAAAATGGGTAATACCATTCGTTTTATTAGGTTTCCTTTTCTCATTTCTGCACATTTTTGGGGTTTGCTCGGGATAGTCCTTTGTTTCTGTTTTCTAATTGTCCACTTACTGCGTCTAACATCATTAGGAAGACCTTATTTAGAACCATTCTATCCTCTTCGAATTCCAGACCTTAAAGATTCATTAATTCGCCTCCCCTTTTCAAAACAAGGATTACGTCCCATGCATGTTCAAGCAGAGGATAGGGTGAGATTTAAACCTAAGAAAGTAAAGAAGAAGTTGGATATTGATGAATAAATATTTTTCTGTTTTGACTCTGAGAAGCGTGCTTGTTGATTGACGCTAGCACGTGGGCATTTGACACTATCGAAAAAAACCAGCAAGTACTTGCAACTGAGGTCCTACTGATCTCGAAGAACTCTCAGACCCTTCTCTTGAATCAACTTCCGTATATTAAAAACTGAGCTTTAACAGAGACCTTCATGCAAAACAATTTTGCACCATGAGGTATGAAAATAAGCAATATATTTCTTTAGCAGAGATCGAAGTGGAAGAACGCGAGACTCCTCGAAAATACTCCCGCATTTCCTTCGTGCGGTGAGAATTCATGGAAGCCTATTCAAAGTCCTG
>JBFILZ010000020.1:0-32377 GCA_041611945.1 Bacillus sp. (in: firmicutes) | reverse complement strand
TAACGCAAAAACAGGTGATTTGATGTCAAGATTAACAGCAGACGTTGAAGGATTCCGCTTTTTCTTATCATTTGGTTTTGCAGAATTAATAAGATTTATTCTATTGATTACTTTCAGCTTTGGTGTCATGTTTTATTACTCTGTGGAACTGACCTTAGTCACTCTGGCTGCACTACCGTTCCTAGCAGTTGTAGCGTATCGCTTTGATAAGAAGGTTCATCCTGCTTTTAGAAGCATTCGAAAATCCTTTGGTAGGCTAAATACAAAGGTGCAAGAGAATATTAGTGGAATTAACACAGTTAAGTCTTTATCAAGAGAAGATTTTGAAATTAAGAAGTTTAATGATTCGAATGGAGATTACAGAGATACTTACTTGACCACATCTAATATATGGGCCAAATATTTTCCTTTGATGGAGTTAATAGGGAATATATGTGTAGTAGCTTTACTTTCATTCGGAGGGTACTTGGTAATAAATAATCAACTTAACACTGGAGAACTGGTAGCTTTCTTTAGTTTAGTTTGGTATATTATGTGGCCGATTATGAATCTAGGTTTTGTTATCAATCTATTTTCGCAATCAAAAGCATCAGGTGAACGTATACTTGAAATATTAGAAGCAGACAATGAAATCCATGAAGTGGAAAATCCAATTAAAAAAGATCGTCTAGTTGGGCATGTTCAGTTTAAAGATGTTACTTTAAAGTATAAAGAAGAGGACGAAATCGCTCTTCAATCAATAAATATAGATGCAACTCCTGGAAAGGTAATTGGAATCATTGGTGCAACTGGTAGTGGAAAAACAAGTATCACACAACTCATAACCAGATTCTATGAACCTAGCAAAGGACAAATATTAATTGATGGACACGATATTAAGAATTACTCACTTCAAACATTACGTCATAATATTGGCTTTGTGTTACAGGAATCCTTTTTATTTTCCTCTTCGATAAAAGCTAATATAGCATATGGAAACCCAGAGGCTGATTTGGAACAAGTTATTGACGCAGCAAAACGTGCACAAGCTCATGACTTTATTATGGAATTGCCTAATGGGTATGACACAATGCTAGGTGAAAGAGGAATGGGATTGTCTGGTGGACAAAAGCAAAGGATTGCGATTGCAAGATCAATCCTAATAGATCCGAGTGTATTAATATTAGATGATGCAACAAGTGCAGTAGATATGGAAACAGAATTTAATATACAAAAAGCATTCAAAGAGGTTATGAGTGGACGGACAACATTTATCATTGCACACAGGATTTCATCTCTTAAGCATGCAGATGAAATTATTGTACTTGAGAATGGTGCAATTGTTGAAAGAGGTAATCATGAAGGCTTACTTAAAAATAAGGGAATGTATCAAAGAATATATGATATCCAATATAAAGATCGAGAATATGTCCTACAAGGGCAGTAAAGAGGGGGGATTTTAATGAAGGGAAGAGAGGGAAAGAAGCATTTAGAACGGTTTCAGTACTCGGTAGAGCAAGTAATTGAAAGTCCATTTAATTGGAAGCAACTTTCAAGGCTTTTCTCCTACATGAAGCCTTACTCTAAAACATTACTGCCATTGTCGTTTTTTGCGATGATACTTTCAACAGCAGTTCGTCTTATTGTTCCAATCATTATTGGGAAATACACAATAGATTATGCGATAAAATATAAAGATACAAATTTACTTATTACTCTCATCATTTTGGTTGCGGGATTATATATAGTGGCATATATAGGAAATGTATTTCGAATCCGGTGGACTAATCTATTGGGTCAAAATGTTATTTATGACCTCAGACAACATTTATTCACTCATATCCAGCGGCTATCACACCGTTTTTTTGATTCTAGATCCGCGGGCTCAATTCTAGTTCGAATCTTAAATGATATTAACTCCCTTCAGGAATTATTTACAAGTGGTGTGATAAATTTATTGATGGATGTAATTATGTTAGTCGGTATCTTTATTATCCTGTTTACTTTAAGCCCGGAATTGGCTATTGCAGTTATGGTAATACTTCCGATTATGTTCTTCATTTCTACAAGTTTACGTCGGAAAATCAGACGTTCTTGGCAAGTTGTTCGTATAAAGCAATCCAAACTGAATTCTCACTTGAATGAAAGTATTCAAGGGGTTCGTGTGACACAATCTTACACACAAGAGCGCGAAAATATCGAGTTTTTTGATGGAGTTAATACAGAAACCCATGATTCATGGAAAGATGCAACCAAGAAAAATGCAATGTTTAGACCTTTCGTTGAAATGTCTAACGCTGTAGGTACAGCGATCCTTATTTGGTATGGGGCTACATTAATCGGAAATAACTCCCTTTCAATTGGTGTTTTTGTTTCCTTCGCTTTTTATTTAGGGATGTTCTGGGAACCAATCTCCCGGATTGGTCAAATTTACAACCAATTATTAATGGCGATGGCTTCATCTGAACGAATATTTGAATTTCTTGATGAACAGCCCAACGTAGCTGAAAAAGTAAATGCCAAGAAAATAGAAAATATAAAAGGTCACATCGAATTCAATCAGGTCGAATTTGCTTACGACGAAAAAAGAAAAGCTCTAAATGGTATATCTCTTGAAATGAAGGCTGGTCAAACGATAGCTTTAGTAGGTCACACTGGTTCAGGAAAAACAACTATTGCTAGTTTAATAAGCCGATTTTATGATCCAACTAGCGGGAGTGTGAAAATTGATGGAGTAGACCTTAAGGATGTTTCTCTTGAAAGTATACGGTCTCAAATTAGTGTTGTTCTTCAAGACACCTTTATTTTTTCAGGAACGATCATGGAGAATATTCGATTCGGAAACCCTAGTGCGACAGATGAGGAAGTAAAGACTGCTGCAAAAGCAGTAGGAGCTCATCTTTTCATAGAAAAGCTTTCAAATGGATTTGAAACTGAGGTTGAAGAACGTGGAAATGTGCTTTCTGTTGGTGAACGTCAACTTATATCCTTTTCACGTGCTTTATTAGCAGATCCTAAAATCTTAATTTTGGATGAAGCTACAGCTAGTATTGATACCGAGACAGAAGTGAAGATACAAACTGCATTAAAGACATTACTTCAAAATAGAACAGCTATAATCATAGCGCATAGATTATCAACCATTAGAGAAGCGGACAATATTTTTGTTCTTGATCATGGGGAGATTATGGAACAAGGAAATCATAATGAATTAATGAATGCAAAGGGTATTTACTATGGTTTGGTAAAGGCTCAATTCAACATGTTAAGCGTAGGATAAATGCTTGTTTAACATATAGGGATATACTAAGTTTAGTTTTTGGGACTTACAAAATATTGACTTAGATATGGGTAGATTGAATTTATCGAGGGTAAATCTTTCTCTAACTTTAACAAAACACACAGAAATAAATTTTCTATCACTTTTAAAGAAAAGGAGCTCCGTTTTGGAGGTCCTTTATTCATGTGACCGACCATGTTTTATGGGAGTTTGTCCCTTATTATGATGATAGCAGTAACACATACTCAATTCACCATGCAGTGGAAAAGGTGTATTTGCGCGCTTTCCTCACCGCCCGCACCGAGGAAAGCGAGCATCCTGCAGGTGAAATCAACAAAAACGTTTTTCAGAGCATTTTCATTTGAATCTGAAAAGGGTAAAATAGTATGTATAGGCTATTCTCCATTACTAATAATAGTAGGAATACATTCATTTACATAATCGTAAGTAATTTTAGAAAAATAAAATAGAAGTAAGTAACATATATGAAATAGGCATCAATTGTGATAAAATTCAATGTATTCAATCGTAAGGTGTTTACTGGGGGAATCGTTTTGAAAAAGAAAGAGTTCGCTGTAATTGGCTTAGGACGATTTGGTGGTAGTATATGCAGGTCACTTAGTCAGCAAGGTATGGAAGTGCTAGCAATAGATTTAGATGAAGATAAGGTTAATAAGTATGCTTCTATTGCATCTCATGCCGTAGTTGGAGACACAACAGATGAAATGGTTCTTAAAAGTTTAGGTATTCGTAATTTTGATCATGTAATTGTAGCTATCGGTGATAATATTCAAGCAAGTATTTTAACAACTTTAATACTTAATGAATTGGGAGTTAAACATATTACCGTCAAAGCTCAAAATGATTACCATGAAAAAGTACTTTCAAAAATTGGAGCTGATCATATTGTTCACCCTGAAAGAGATATGGGTGAAAGAATAGCGCACAATATAGTTTCGAATAATGTATTAGACTACTTAGAACTTTCTGATGAGCATAGTATTGTAGAAATTATCGCTAGTAAGCATGTGGATGGCTATTCATTAATTGATTTAGATATTCGTGCGAAATATGGAATTAATATTGTTGCTATTAAGCGTGGAAAGGAAATATTAGTTTCACCTCAAGCAACTGAAACAATTGAACAAGGTGACATATTGATAATTATTGGAGCAGACACAGATATTAGTAAATTTCAAAAGAATTTAATCGATGATTAATGAAAAGAACCTGACCTTGATCCAAATATTGTAGAAAAATAGTAAAACAATAAATGACAGCCAAAAAAGGGTCCTCAATTCTTAAGAATTGAAGACCCTTTTTGTTATTTCACTTGTGTTTCATCTGTTAATTAAACTTCCATAATAATTGGCAGAATCATAGGTCTGCGCTTTGTCTTTTCGTATAAGAAAGGAGAAAGTGTATCTGTTATTTCATTTTTAATTTCTGACCATTGTGTCGTCTTTCTTTCCATTACACGGTTAAGATGCTTGGAAATGAGAGATTGTGCATCATTGATTAGATCTCCAGATTCTCTCATGTAAACAAAGCCACGTGAGATTAAGTCTGGTCCAGCAGAAATTCTAAATTCTTTCATGTTGATACTCACTACCACAATTACAAGTCCTTCTTCAGATAAGATTCGGCGGTCTCTTAGAACTATATTTCCGATATCACCTATTCCACTACCATCAATGTATACATTTCCTGACGGTACTTTACCAGCAACACTACCTTCATCTGTTCCTAAAGCAAGGACTTCGCCATTGTCCATAATAAAGCAATTCTCTGGAGCTACACCGCAATCAACAGCGAGTTTTGAATGCATTTTTTGCATTCTATATTCACCATGAATCGGCATGAAGAATTTTGGTTTCATAAGGCGAAGCATTAGTTTTTGTTCCTGTTGTCCACCGTGTCCTGATGTATGAATATCACTTAGTGAACCGTGAATAACATCAGCACCTGCTTTGAACAGAGCATTTATTGTCCGGCTAACACTTATAGTATTACCAGGTATAGGTGATGAAGAGAAGACAACAGTATCACCAGGAATAATTTGAATTTGACGATGCGTTCCATTAGCTATTCTAGATAAAGCAGCCATTGGTTCTCCTTGACTTCCAGTACATAGTATTACTACCTTATCAGCAGGCAATCTATTTATTTGTGAATGTTCAATAAGTGTATCTTTCGGGCAAGTAATATATCCCAATTCTTGTCCAATTGTCATTGCTGCTTCCATGCTTCGTCCAAATACGGCAACTTTTCTTCCGTTCATTACAGCTGCCTCAACTACTTGTTGAAGTCGGTGTATATTAGAAGCAAATGTTGCAAATATGAGTCTACCTGGAACTTTACGGAAGATATCGTGTATGCTCTCCCCAACTCGTCTTTCTGACATTGTAAAATGAGGAACTTCACTATTCGTACTATCAGAAAGTAAGCAGAGTACACCCTCTTTTCCAATTTCAGCCATCTTTGTTATATTTGCAGGTTCTCCAACAGGTGTAAAGTCGAACTTAAAATCGCCTGTATGAACAATTTGTCCTGGAGGTGTTTTAACAACTATTCCATAAGCATCAGGAATACTATGAGTAGTTCTGAAGAAAGTAACTGATGTCTTTCTAAATTTGATAATGTCTTCTTCTTTAATCTCATGTAGAGTGGTTGATCTAAGTAAACCATGTTCTTCAAGTTTATTTTTAAGTAGACCTAGAGCTAACTTACCACCATAAACAGGGATGTTTATTTCTCTTAATAAATAAGGGATACCACCAATATGATCTTCATGACCATGCGTAATAAAAAGCCCTTTAATCTTATCAACATTCTTTACCAAATAACTGTAATCAGGAATAACATAATCTATCCCTAATAATTCGTCCTCGGGAAATTTTATCCCTGCATCAATTAAGATGATCTCGTCTTGAAATTGAACTCCATATGTGTTTTTACCGATTTCACCTAGTCCTCCTAGGGCAAATACGGCTGTTTGGTCATTTTTTACGAACTTCATAATTTATACCGTCTCCAATACATAATTTTCATCTAGTTTTTCATAATCGAGATAAGCTCCGGATACTTTTGTAACGAGTTCAATATTATATTTGCGGTCAGCTAACTTATGTCGGACTTCTTGTTCCGTTTCAGCCTCTACAAAAACGACTCTTGTACGCTCACGTACGGGTACTTCTAAAATGCTTTCTTGAAAATAAACTTTAAATATCATTTCTATCTCTCCTTGGATTACATTGATATATAATGTTCAAAAGTTATAAACAAAAACACCCTCTAGTGTAAAAGATAAGAGGACTTTTTATTTACCAATTTGAACGTTTCTATGAAAAATCTGTAAATGCAAATAAAACTAATTATATGATGATTTGTTATAGTATGCAAACACCCGGATAATCAACCATTCATACACGATAGATTCTATTATATCGGAAATCAATATATATTTCATGTATTTTCTAATTCTACGTTAAATTCCCTGAATAATAACCGGAAAATTGATTTTTCCACATCACTAAATTTATCCGTAGATCAAAATCTCTTATTATTCTTAGTGGGATTTATGCAATAGTTCTCCTTCTTAGCATATCATTCCATTGCTCCATAAGTTTCCGCTTTAATTTTTTAAGCATAAATACACCCCTTTCGGTTTTACTCCGTTTAAAGATTTTTCTGTCGATTATTTTACTAGTAGTATATGATAATTTTGTCAATCACTTTCATGGGTAAACATGGAATTATTAAAGAACCAATTGACATTTATTCAACGATTCATTAGCGTGAGAAGTATGATAGGCAAGGGGAGAAGATATATAGTGAGAAAGCTCTACACAGTATTGTTTACATTAAGTCTAATTTGGGGTACTTCGTTTTTATTCATAAAAATACTAGTAGAACCTTTAGGAGCTTGGGGCGTAGTATTTTGGAGGAGTTTTTTCGGGACAGTTTTTCTTTTGGTTATAGTCATCATTCGAAAGGAATGGAGTGAAAGCAGAAAATTACCCATATTGATGATTGTTATTGTATCCTTACTTAACAATGCTATACCATGGGCTTTGATTGCTTTGAGTGAAACGAGTATTACTAGTAGTTATGCGGCACTAATAAATGCCACTACACCAATTTGGACAGTAATAATAGGATCAATATTTTTCTTTCAAAGACTCCGATGGCTTCAATGGTTTGGGATATCCCTTGGTTTTATTGGTATTGTCGTGTTGACGAATGTTGAGATATCAAACCTATTTAATCAATCTTTTATTGGTCTGTTTACTATGCTGGGTGCAACCATTTGTTATGGGTTTTCAACACATCTTTCAAAAAGATATTTAAAGGGTATTAGTATTACAATGATTTCTGTTAGTACATTGCTGGTTACAACATTTATTAGTTTTATTTTCGTATTATTTATGAATCCGAGTGTATTCATAAAAGTGTCAGAACCTCCTATTTTCTTCGCGTTAATTGGCCTTGGTGTATTTGGGTCAGGAGTAGCTTATATTCTTTACTATTATTTGATCCAAGAAGGAGGGCCAGATTTCGCAGCCCTTGTTACCTATTTAGTACCTATTACAGCCCTATTATGGGGGGGCATATTTTTATTTGAAACAATTTCATTTAAAATGATCCTAGGTTTCTTCACTATTCTTTGTGGTGTATATTTTTCTTCGAAAAAACCAAAATCACAAGAGTTAAAAAAAATGAATATCGCTTAACAACACTAGGAGGAAAGCTATTATGACTCAAAAGAAACTTATTTTCTTCGATCTTGATGGAACGTTATTAAATCATGAAAAGCAAATACCGGCTAGTACTTTAGATGCAATTGCTTCATTAAAGTCTTCAGGGCATTATGTTGCGATTGCTACTGGAAGGGCACCCTTTATGTTTAAGGAAATCCGCGAAAATCTCTCAATATCATCCTTTATAAGTTTTAATGGACAGTATGTAGTTCATGATCATGATCCTATTTATAAAAACCCTCTAAAAAAGTCTACTTTACAAAGACTTCATGAGGAATCTATTATCGCTGAACACCCACTAGTATTTATGGATCATATGACCATGAAAGCTAGTAGTGAAAATCACCCTCATATACATGAAAGTTTATCAACCCTCTATTTTAAACATCCAGAGGTAGATCCTCTTTACTATGTAGAGAATGATATATACCAAACTCTACTATTCTGTCAGGGAACTGATGAGGTTAAATATATTAATTCCTATTCGGATTTTCATTTTATTAGGTGGCACCAGTATTCAACTGATGTCTTACCTAAGGGTGGATCTAAGGCAAGAGGTATAGAAATTATGATGAATAGACTTGGATTTTTAAGAGAAGATGTGATTGCATTTGGAGATGGATTAAATGATCTGGAAATGCTTGAATTTGCTGGGACTGGTGTTGCTATGGGGAATGGTGTTACACAGGCAAAGGAGATTGCTAATCTAGTTACAAGGTCAGTTGATGAAGATGGTATTGTTTTTGGCCTAGAGAAACTAAAATTGATTTAATAAATAAAATGAAGTAATTCCCTTGTATGCTAGGGGATTACTTCATTTTTTGATTATCTTTCAATAGCGATGGCACCTTCAGGCTCCTCGAATGGATCTTGTTGATTAATATGATCAAAAAACATAACACCATTCAAATGGTCAATTTCATGTTGGAAAACTATAGACGGGAGACCCTTAAGTCTTATCTTAATTTCTTCACCATCTAAAGTAGTTCCTTTAACTGTAATACGTGCATATCTAGGTACATATCCTTCAATATCACGGTCTACTGATAAACAGCCTTCTCCACTTGTTAAATAAGACTTTTCAACAGAATGGCTCACAATTCTTGGATTGAATAAGGCGTAGCTTATGAGGTTATCCTGTTCATCTGTTACGTGAATGGCTATCATCCTCTTTGAGACATTAATTTGAGGAGCAGCGATTCCAATACCAGGGCGTAACCCGTAAGTAGAAGAGATTTCAGGGTTCTGACTATTTATCACAAACTCAATCATTTTTTTTAGAATAATTTTGTCTTCTTCTGAAGCTGGAAGAGGGACAATTTTTGCAACTTCCCTTAAAAGGGGATGCCCTTCTCGTATAACATCCTCCATTGTAATTATGGCGACCATCTCCTTACATAACTTTAATCGTAAAAATCATACCATATTTTTGTCGTTGAAAACAGATTAGTAAGCATGAATCTAAAGATAATAGTAAGGAAATGGACTTTAAAAAGTACTTTGGGAATAGTTAGCTTTGTTTATTCTATAGCCCATTAACTCCCAAAAAGGATTGTTATACTTCTAAATACAATGGTTTTTTAGATCTGTTTTTTTTAATGCAAATTTCAAAAGCATATGAAAGGAATTGGTTGTCAAAAGTCGTAGAAAAAACTATAGTAGAAATTAGAAGTATTAAAGGGGGAATCAAATAAATAATGAGATATATATTAATTTTCATTGGTTTAATGAGTATCCTATTAACAGCAGCATGTCAATCGGGCCCATCATTAGAAGAACAAATATATGTACATTTAGAACAAGCTGTAAAGCTTGAGACTGAGTTTGAAGAACAACAAAATCCAATTGTGAATTTAGAGCAGAAGGAAAAAGTTTTGTACGATCAAATTATCGACCTAGGTCTAAAGGAAATGGACCAAATTAAACAACTCTCAATTGAAGCATTGGCATTAGTTGAAGAGAGACAATCGAGACTTGAAAAAGAATATGAGAGTTTAAAACAGTCTAAAGTAGAATTTGATAAGATTTATGATTTGGTCGAACAAATTGAAACAGAACAAACGAAAGTACTATCTAAAAAAATTGTTGAATTAATGAATAGTCGTTATCAAGCATATGATGAACTTTATTCCGTTTATTCTACTTCTATCAAACTCGATCAAGAATTATACAAAATGTTTCAACGGGAAGATTTGAAACTAGAAGAACTTGAGGAACATATTGATAAAATAAATCAAAGTTATGAAGATGTTATTGCTGTAAACACGAAATTTAATAATTTAACCGAGGAATATAACGAGAAGAAAAAATTATTCTATGAAGCAGCAGGAATTGCCGTAAAGTATGATGGAAAATAGACGAATGTAGAGAGGCCCTTATAACAGGGTCTCTTTTGCTGTTGTACTATATATAGTACAGATATGAAAATTGTGTTAGTACAGATAAAATATATTGTTGTTTTGAGTGATCTTTTAAATAGAATAAAGTCTATTATTGACTGTTAAAAGAGCTTTGAGGTAAACTATGGTTATAAAGGGTTATTGTATCAGTCTATTATTCTAAACGACTAATACAGATATGTAATAAAAAAAAGAAAAGTAATAGGTTAGAATAACTAATACAAAGGGAATAGAAAACCTATAAAGAATATATATTATTTGTTTCTATATTCTCAATTTGGGCAATCTAATGCTGTATGTATACTAGTTAATTACCATAATTTCAAAGGAACTTAAATCAGAAAGGGTGACTTAAATGGCTGCCAAAACAAAAAAGGCTGCTTTTGATGGACAAAAGCAATTTGAAGCAATTGCAGACCAATTCCAAACGTTTCAAATTTTGAATGAAGAAGGTAAGGTTGTAAACGAAAGTGCAATGCCTGATTTAACAAATGATCAATTAAAGGATTTAATGTCAAGAATGGTGTATACACGGATTCTTGATCAACGTTCAATTTCTTTAAATCGTCAAGGTAGACTAGGATTTTATGCACCAACTGCTGGACAAGAGGCATCACAAATTGCTTCCCAATTTGCACTAGAACAAGAGGATTTCATCTTACCTGGGTATCGTGATGTGCCACAAATGATTTGGCATGGACTACCACTATATCAAGCGTTTTTATTTTCTAGAGGACATTTCCATGGAAATCAGATGCCTGAGGGAGTAAATACAATCTCTCCACAAATTATCATTGGAGCTCAATACGTTCAGTGTGCGGGAGTCGCTCTTGGAATGAAAAAGCGCGGTGCAAAATCAGTTGCAGTTACATATACAGGTGATGGTGGAGCATCACAAGGAGATTTCTACGAAGGAATAAACTTTGCTGGTGCATTTAAAGCTCCTGCTATCTTTATTGTTCAGAACAATCGTTTTGCTATTTCAACTCCAGTGGAGAAACAATCTGCCGCTAAGACGATTGCACAAAAAGCAGTTGCAGCAGGTATCCCAGGTATTCAAGTCGATGGTATGGACCCGTTAGCTGTATATGTTGCGGTTAAAGATGCTCGTACTCGGGCAATTAATGGAGAAGGTCCAACCCTAATTGAAGCTCTAACATATCGTTATGGTCCTCATACTATGGCAGGAGATGACCCAACTCGTTATCGTACAGAAGATTTAGATAATGAATGGGAATTGAAGGATCCACTTGTTCGTTTCCGTAAGTATCTTGAAAGCAAAGGATTATGGAATGAAGAAGAAGAAAATAAGGTAATCGAGCAAGCGAAAGAAGATATAAAAGAAGCAATAAAGAAAGCTGATGAGCAACCAAAACAAAAAGTAACTGATTTAATAGCAAATATGTATGAAAAGATGCCTAATAATTTAGTAGAGCAGATGGAAATTTATAAAGAAAAGGAGTCGAAGTAAGCAATGGCTCAAATGACTATGATACAAGCGATAACAGATGCGTTACGTACTGAATTAAAAAATGATCCAAATGTATTAGTTTTCGGTGAAGATGTAGGGAATAATGGTGGAGTATTCCGTGCAACAGAAGGTCTTCAAGCGGAGTTTGGTGAGGATCGTGTATTTGATACACCACTTGCAGAATCAGGTATTGGAGGACTAGCAATCGGATTAGCCCTGCAAGGCTATCGTCCTGTTCCAGAAATTCAATTCTTCGGGTTTGTGTATGAAGTAATGGATTCAATTTCTGGTCAAATGGCTCGCATGCGTTACCGTTCAGGCGGTCGTTATTCTTCTCCAGTAACAATTCGTTCACCTTTTGGTGGTGGTGTACATACCCCTGAACTTCATGCAGATAGTTTAGAAGGCCTTATGGCACAACAACCTGGTTTAAAGGTAGTAATACCTTCTACTCCTTATGATGCAAAAGGCTTGTTGATTTCTGCTATAAGAGACAATGACCCAGTTATATTCTTGGAGCACATGAAGCTATATCGTTCATTCCGTGGTGAGGTTCCAGAAGGTGAATACACTATAGAACTTGGCAAGGCTGATATTAAGCGAGAAGGTACGGATTTAAGTATCATAACTTATGGTGCTATGGTACAGGAGTCATTGAAAGCAGCTGAAGAACTTGAAAAGGAAGGGCACTCTGTCGAAGTTATAGACTTACGGACAATAATGCCTTTAGATATAGACACAATTATATCTTCAGTAGAAAAAACAGGACGTGCTATCGTCGTCCAAGAAGCGCAGAAACAAGCAGGAATAGCAGCTAATGTTGTAGCTGAAATAAATGATCGTGCAATTCTTAGTCTAGAAGCTCCAGTATTACGCGTTACTGCGCCTGATACAGTATTTGCTTTCTCTGCTGCTGAAAGTGTATGGCTACCAAATTATAAAGATGTAATAGCAACTGCAAAGAAAGTGTTAAACTTCTAAAAAGTATAGAAATCAGACTGTAGAGCTGATTTCTTTTTCCCATTTTTATAAAAATTTTCTTCACATGAAAGAGGAGGCAAAATACTGTGTCATTTCAATTTAAATTACCTGATATTGGTGAAGGTATCCATGAAGGTGAAATCGTAAAGTGGTTTATTAAGCCTGGCGATGAGATTAATGAAGATGATGTTCTGGCTGAAGTACAAAATGATAAAGCCGTTGTTGAAATCCCTTCACCTGTAAAAGGAAAAGTCTTAGAATTAATGGTTAATGAAGGTGATGTTGCTACTGTTGGACAAGTATTAGTCACTTTTGACGCTCCGGGCTATGAGGACCTGAAGTTTAAAGGGGATGATCATGATGATGATCCAATTGAACAGAAGAAAGCTGATGAAAAAACAGTTGAAGATAAAACGAAAGAAGCTTCAAAAGCTCCTTCTATAGACTCGTCTAAAGAAGAAACATTAACATCTGTTGACTCAAACCGCCGTGTAATTGCAATGCCATCTGTTCGTAAATATTCTCGTGAACAAAGTGTTGATATTCTAATGGTTTCAGGAACTGGTAAAAATGGTCGCGTTTTAAAAGAAGATATCGATACTTTCAAAAATGGTGGGGCAAAACCTGAGGCATTAACAGCAAATCAGGAAGCAGTAAATGAAACAGAAGAAAATGCGATTGAAACCAAAACAGAATCCTTTATTCCTGCAGGTGAGTTTCCAGAATCACGTGAGAAAATGAGTGGGATTCGTAAGGCAATTGCAAAAGCTATGGTAAATTCAAAGCATACTGCTCCTCATGTTACACTTATGGACGAAGTAGATGTAACAGAACTTGTTGCTCATCGCAAGAAATTTAAACAGCATGCAGCTGATCAAGGTGTTAAGCTTACTTACCTTCCATACGTTGTAAAAGCTTTAACTTCAGCATTGAAAAAGTATCCAGCTTTGAATACTTCTCTTGATGATGCCGCTGGTGAAATTGTTCATAAGCATTACTACAATATTGGTATTGCTGCTGATACAGACAAAGGTCTTATGGTTCCAGTTGTTAAAAATGCAGATCGTAATTCCATTTATGAAATCTCTAATGAGATCAATGAACTTGCAACAAAGGCTCGTGATGGCAAACTTGTTCCTGGTGATATGAAAGGTGCATCTTGTACGATTACTAACATTGGATCAGCTGGTGGACAATGGTTCACGCCAGTAATTAATCATCCAGAAGTCGCCATACTAGGAATAGGACGAATTGCTGAGAAAGCAGTTGTCCGTGACGGCGAGATTGTCATAGCTCCAGTATTAGCACTTTCACTAAGTTTCGATCATCGAATGATAGATGGAGCAACTGCACAGCATGCATTAAACCATATAAAGAGACTACTAAATGATCCACAATTAATTTTAATGGAGGCGTAAACCAATGGTAGTAGGAGACTTTCCAATTGAATTAGATACTCTTGTCATTGGAGCTGGCCCAGGCGGTTATGTTGCAGCGATACGTGCAGCGCAGTTAGGCCAAAAGGTAACAATTGTAGATAAAGGCGAGCTTGGAGGTGTGTGCTTAAATGTTGGGTGTATCCCATCTAAAGCATTAATTGCTGCTGCTCATCGTTATGAGACAGCTAAACACTCTGATGAAATGGGAATAAAGACTGAAAATGTAACAGTAGATTTTTCAAAACTACAAGAATGGAAAATGAGCATTGTCAACAAGCTAACAGGCGGAGTTGAAGGCTTATTGAAAGGAAATAAGGTTCAAATTTTAAAAGGCGAAGCTTATTTTGTAGATGAGAATACTGTACGAATAATGGATGATAATGGAGCTCAAACCTATAAGTTTAATAATTGCATAGTTGCTACAGGTTCACGTCCAATTGAAATCCCTACTTTTAAATATTCAAAACGTGTAATAGACTCTACAGGAGCGCTTAACTTAAAAGAAATTCCTAAGAGAATGGTTGTAATAGGTGGAGGATATATTGGCACAGAGTTAGGAACAGCCTATGCAAATTTTGGAACTGAAGTTGTTATTGTTGAAGGTGCAGATGAAATTCTAAACGGATTTGAAAAACAAATGACATCAGTTGTAAAGCGACGTTTGAAGAAAAAAGGAAATGTTGAAATATTCACAAAAGCAATGGCAAAGGGTGTCGAACAAACTGAAAATGGTGTTAAGGTCACTTTTGAAGTGAATGGTAAGTCTCAAACAGTTGAGGCGGACTATTGCTTAGTTACAGTAGGACGTAAGCCAAATTCAGATGAATTAGGTCTTGAGCAAGTTGGTGTTGAAAAATCAGATCGTGGAATTGTTAAGATTGACGATCAATGCCGGACAACTGTGAAAAATATTTTTGCAATTGGAGATATCGTTGATGGTCCACCATTAGCTCATAAAGCTTCATATGAAGCAAAAGTAGCTGCTGAAGCCATTAGTGGACAAACATCTAAAATTGATTATCTTGCCATTCCAGCAGTTGTATTTTCTGATCCTGAAATGGCTACTGTAGGTTATTCGGAGCAGGAAGCAAAAGAAGCAGGAATTGATAACATAGCATCCAAATTCCCGTTTGGAGCAAATGGTCGTGCATTAGCTTTGGATAGCTCAGATGGATTCCTAAAGCTAATTACACGAAAAGATGATGGGCTAGTTATTGGAGCACAAATTGTCGGGACGAATGCTTCTGACATGATAGCTGAATTAGGTCTTGCTATTGAAGCTGGTATGACAGCAGAAGATATTGCAATGACAATTCATGCTCATCCTACATTAGGTGAAATTGCGATGGAGGCAGCTGAGGTTGCTATCGGACATCCAATTCACATTGTAAAATAAATTAATATTTACTATTCATGAAAAAAAATCGCTCTCCACTGGAGGGCGATATTTGTTTTATAATGTTTTATTAATTTATTTATTAGACCTATTTTTAGAAATTAATTTCCCTTTAAAAAAAGGGACATTTCTTTAATGATTGAATCTTGATTATGGTTACCCTCGATTTTAGTAATGATTACTTGTTGGTTAATAAGCAATAAAGTGGGGTAGGTATTTATTTGTAATTGTTCTTCGAGGTTTTTAATATCTTGGTCTGTGAGTACAACAATTTCTTCCAATTTACCTGGGAATCTTTTTTTTATTTCCAATAATGCATTGTAATACTCATTTTCAATATGTACATTTTCTTGATTTGAAATATATAAAGCATCAGCATTAAGGAGAGATAGTAGTCTGGGGTCGTTTTTCGTATTATCATACCCGCATGATGATAATGCGAAGAAAGAACAAAGAATTATTAGAACACGGTATACCATTTTATGCTCACCCTTTTCCTTGCTAAAATATAGACAAGACAATTGTATCATGTGATAGGATGTGATCATTGATTGTCATTTAATTGTTACAAAAATGAAAAATAATCAATACTTTTCTACATAAACTATAAATAGCTATTGATAGTTATAGAATAATGTTATTCAAAATTTTTTTTAGTCGCTTTAAATAATTTTGGCTCTGTGAAACTTTGTTGTTGATTTCAGCTGCAGGATGCTCGCTTTCCGCGGGGCGGGGGGAGTCTCGCACCTTCCACTTCAATCAACTTCGTTTTGAAAAAAACAACATTGAGCTTTAACAGAGCCATAATTTTCAAGGTATCATTATGATAGAAAGAACTTTATTTAACAATGGAAGTTCTAAAAATAATTAGAACTTGGCCATTGATATAGTAATGAAGCATTATATACATCATGACTGACAAGATGGGGGCTTATATGAAAAAGAAATGGATTTTAATCATCGCAATATTATTATTATGTATTCAGTCGGCTTGTTCAAATAATTCAAGTGAGGTAGCTTCTAAACTAGAGACAAAGGATCCGCAGAAAAGTAAGAAAGGTGAGGGAAAGACTGTTCAAATGATTGATCCATCTGAATTTTCTAAAGATGGTCATTTGGAGAAAGTTCCACCTCAAGGGAATTTTAAATCCCCATTATATAAAATAAATGAACGCTCGGAAGTTGTGTCATTAAATAACGCAAATGAAAAGGTAGTATTATTAACTATTGATGATGCACCTGATAAATATGGTTTGCAAATGGCCGAGATATTAAAGGTACATGGAATTAATGCGATATTTTTTGTTAACGGTCATTTTATAGATTCTGCTGAAGAGAAAGTGATCTTGAAGAAAATATTTGATCTTGGGTTTGAAATTGGTAATCATACATGGAACCATAATAATTTAAAGAAATTAACAGAAGAAGAACAGTATAAGGAAATTATAGATCTAAGCAATGAAATTGAAGTCATTACAGGGAAACGCCCCATTTTTTTTAGAGCGCCGTTTGGTTCAAATACAGATTATGCAAAAAAATTAGCTGAAAAGGAGGGCATGGTACAAATGAATTGGACATACGGGTATGATTTTATGAAGGATTATATGACAAAGGAAAGTATTGCTGACATTATGGTTAATACACCATTGTTAAGTAATGGTGCCAATCTGTTAATGCATGATAGAGAATGGACATTCCAGGCTTTGCCAGACATTATAAAAGGATTAAAAGAAAAAGGTTTTGATTTTGTTGATCCTAGTACAATAGAAACTCCATCTTTAAAATAGGATGAGTGCAAAAAAAAGATAGCCTCAGGCTATCTTTTTTACTTTCTCTTATAAAAATACATAATTCTACCATTGAAAAGATGAAGCTCAGCTTCAAACTTTTTAGCTAGAAATTTACAAAACTCATTGCCTTTTCCCTTATCGCCATAGGTGGAACCTTCAGGCAGAACAACCTGGATATATCCTTGATTAACAATCTTACCTTCATCATCTTCTATTTCTTCGATACCAACACCAACTACAAGCATATTATAACCTCGAGAAGTTGACTTTAAATAAAACCAAGTGTCTTTTCCTTCAGGTCTTTCTTTTATCTCATAAGGAAAGGCAGCTGATTCATATTCCCAACTAAGCTGAGTGCCTGTTTTTGATGTGATTTCCTTGTAATAAGCAAATAATTCCTTTACTTCATCCAAATGAACTTCTTGTTTTGTTGATGCTGGTACAAGCTTTATGTATGCACTAAGACTCAAAAATTTCACTCCTATCTAGCATTATTAAATAAAAAAATGTGTTTTTGTAAAGATTGTTAGTTTTTAGAAAGAATCAATATTTTGACGAATGTTGATTGTAATGGAAGTCTCACAGCTTCTATACCCTTCGATTAGATATCAACAGGAAGCATTACAGAGCCAAATAAAAAATTAGGCTTGAAAACTAAATATTTATTGAAGACCTAAAAACCCATTATACTATTATTTTATCATTCGTATTTTGTGATTGACAACAATTTAGTGGTTAGTTAATTATTAAGGTGAAATATAGGGGAATTGGACACAGTCTTTTTTTGTAAAGAAGGGGTTGAAAAAAAAGGTTATTTGAATTATAATAATATTCTGAATACTTTTTTTTAAAAAAATAGGAGGGGAGATTATGAATTATTTTGAAAGACTTTATGATGAGAATGAAACAGTAAAAGTTCGCTTTGTAGGTTTTACGACAGATGAAGTTCGCTATGATTTCGGACTCATCTATACGAATATGTTCTTTGGTAAACCTCTTGTTGTTTGCATGCAAACTGGTAGATCAGCCCTCCTTGACCCTCAAGATATTCAAAATTTAGAACATCTCCAACAGTTATTTAAAATTAAATCCATTAAAGAGGCAGAAGATCTAGCAGAATTCTTTAAAGAAACACTACCTTCAATCTCGCTAGAAACTCAATATGAATAAATAAAGAACGGACGTATTACCTATAGTAGTTGGGTTTCTATATGAGAAACGCATACAAATTAACAGACCGAATCGCATATGATTTGGTCTTTTTTCCACCTAATATACTATAGTCAACCTCATTAGAGTTTGTGAAATATTTTTCCTAAAGTAACGCCACAATGATGAACAAGAATTTGATGATTTGATGAAAGAACATAGGATATGTGAAGAAAATTGTGGGAGCAATTAAATGAAAAGTCTATTTCGTCTTAGGATTATGAAGTGGAAGATGAAAACCACCTATTACATTAGCGACTTATGAGAGTTTAATCAAAACAAATTTTATCAAACAAATGGATTTAACCTATAAAAATCAGTCGATGATTGATTCATTTTCGAAGTCTCGTATCTTCCACTTCAATCAATCAACTCCGGTTGAAAAATCAACAAAGAGCATTAACAGAGACCTTCATGCAAAACAATTTTGTACCATGAGGTATGAAAATAAGCAATATATTTCTTTAGCAGTGATCGAAGTGGAAGAACGCGAGACTCCTCGAAAATACTCCCGCATTTCCTTCGTGCGGTGAGAATTCATGGAAGCCTATTCAAAGTCCTGTGGGACTAGCGGGACAGGTGAGACCTGAATGCGCTATCGCCAAGGGGCTCAACGCCCGCCCCACGGAAAGCGAGTGTTCTGGAACGAAGATCCCCTTATTTTCAGGGTAGCCTATTATTAAAAGCGTTGTTCTAATTTCATATGAATTCCACCCTTTATTCTTAAGGAAAGAAGCGGTTCAGGGGCGATTTTTTCGATTGATTGGGCTAATTTCAATTTATACTTTTGCCCTATTATAGCCATAATTAGTAATGTTTCCGTCATTGCAAATTGACTCCCTATACAACCTCTTGACCCAGCTCCAAAAGGAAAATAAGCATACTTGGATATACTAGCCATTCTATTTTTACTAAAGCGGTCAGGATCAAACGTTTCTGGATTTGTAAAATATTGAGGGTTTCGATGTACGGCATATGGGCTAATTAAAAATGATGATCCTTTTGGAAATAAATACCCTCTAATCTCGACCTCCTTTATTGTTTCACGCAATATAATCCAGGCTGCCGGATATAGACGTAAGGCCTCTTGGAAAATTTGATGGGTATATTGTAATTTGGGAATATCATCATAACCAGGAACTTTCCCTGCTAATATTGTATCGATTTCTTGATGGAACTTCATTTCTATTTCAGAATGCTGACTTAACAAAAACCAAATCCAGGATAATACATTTGCTGTTGTTTCATGTCCCGCAATAACGAATGTCACAACCTGATCTCGAACTTCCTGACGACTTAAACTTTTTCCATCCTCATCCTTAGTTTGTAACAAGATTTGGAGAAGGTGATGTTCCTCGCTCTGTTTAGATTCAAAATCAAGGATTAGCTGTTCTACCAAATTGTTAAGTGTTTTAATTGAATGTTTGTAATTTCTGTTTTTAATTGTCGGAATACTATCTAGTAAGGAAAATGGTAGAAACAAGGATTGGGCTGCTTTTTCAATGATTGAGTTTACCGCATTTGTTATAGATGTGGATTGTTCTAAGATATCCTGACCAAACATTGTTTTGACAATACAACGAAGGGTTAGATTCATCATATCTTGACTAACTAATCGAATTTCACCATCCTCCCAGCTCGACACCATATCTTCTGTATAAAGTGAAACCTTATTGACGTATGTATAAATACTTTTTTTATGAAAGGCAGGTTGAATGAGCTTCCTTTGACGCTTATGTTGTTCACCTTCACTTGTGAGAAGACCTCGACCGAGAATCTTACTAAATACCCTAGATGAATTTCCCTTCTCGAAAAAAACATCCTTGCTTGTCAATATTTCTTTAATAGTTTCCGGTTCATAGACAACATAAGATGGTTTTGAAGACTTGGGGTTTATGAGAACAATGTCGCCTTTCCTATTTATTTCGGTCAACCAAGCCAATGGATTCATACGAAATCGGATATATTGCTTGATTGGAAAGCCACCCATTTTAACTAGCTTGGTCATAATATCACCCTATTTTCTTCTATAAATTTTACAGAGTATCTCATTAATAATAGGAAATCAATCTGTTTTCTAATTTTTTTATCTATTTAAGATACTTATTGAATTTTTTAGGATATTGATTGAAGTCGAAGAGGCGAAACATATAAGGAGCAAGAGCCGAGTTGGCTTACGCCCGCCCTGTGAAAAGAGAACATCCTACAGCTAAAATCAACAAAATCGATTAACAAACTACTTAAATCATCATAGTCATTCTATTCTACTTATATCTACATAGTATGCCCTTCATTATTTTTGACAAACTAAACATATTGAGGAGGAAAAAATGAGACGTTTGCAATTGTGTTTATTCATACTTGTTATAAACTTATCGGCTTGTAACAACTTAAAATTAGATCCTACGCACTCTACATTGACAGAAGCAGAATACCTTTCCCATCATGACTCAGCATTTTCAGGTGAAAACCAAAATATACATTTTCAACCCAATGAAGTTATTTCTACAGACGAGCTATTGGAAAATCAAATTAGGGGGAAAATCAAACAATATTTCCCTACTTATACCTCGGATGTAATTGTCGACGGAAATCGAATCATTATTAGTAGCCTTTATAGTGAAGACGATCAAAAAACTAAAGGAATTAGAAATGTTGTTGGTAAGTTAGGAAAGGGTCGAGAGATTATAATTGTTACAGATGAGGTTTTTGGAATTTATCGTAATACACAGAACAAAATTAAATATGAGAATTAGGTTCTTTAATACGAGGTTGTCAATTTTCACTACTGGAAAATATATCTGTTTTCACATGGCGTGCGAGCTTCTTTGATAGCCCTCTATTCAGGCTTGGCAATGATTATGGTTCGATAAATTATCACCTCACCGATGGTTCTCACACCTTCTATTCCAATTAAGTTAATTTAGAAATTAATATGTAGCTATAACTAAGGGAAAAAATAAAAAACTCACTCTTTTTATCGAGTGAGTTTCAATTGATTTCTTAAAATCCGTTTTTGCCGTAATCGATTTAGAAAACCTGAAAATCCTTCAGGTGGATCGTCGCAAACAACTTTCTCGTACTCTAGAGGTTAGTAACCATAAGCATGACGTCCAGTTGCTAATATAAACATTCCGATTCTATATCTATTCAGTTTTCAATAAGATTACGCACAATACAGAAAGTATCTTAAAATTCTAGTACTAGTAAATTAATATTCTTTACACAATGTATTTTACATTATTTCATTCATTTTTTCATTAGTAAATAGTAGGTAAATGTTGAAGTCTATGGCAACTTCTATTTTGGATCGATAGTTTTGATCCATACCTTACTATAGTACCTAGAATTGGTCAATGAAAAGAGAGCGAGTCAAACTATCTCTTTTTGAGACATTATTTATACTGGAGCATCCACTTCTAAATCTTCAATGCGCTTTTCTAGATATTGAACGTCTTTCCTAGCATTAAAACGATCTGCCTTTTCTACTGAAACAGTAATGTTAAAATCAGGTATTCCAGCATATTTTTCATATCGGCCTCGAGGTAATAAGAAGTTTCCTTCTGGGAAATGGACTTCTAGATTTCCTTTAGCAATTTCAACAAATTTCGCTTTACCTTGAAACACACCAAAACCGTTGTAAACCACAATACCTTCACCTTCAGTGATGCTTAAATTTCTAGCATCTTCGGCGTTCATTAGTACATCATAGCGTTCTGCTCCATTGAATGGATCTGTTTCTTTATACACCATCGAGTTAAACTGCTTCCCGCGGCGGGAAGTGACAACAAATTGGCCATCTTTCTTACCGAGGTCAGGAATTTCAACCGAAATTAAATTCCCTTTTCCATCTGGAGTCGGACAAATTCCGCCTTCACATAACCAAGCTCCACCCCATTGAAATACGTCACCTTGCTTTTTCAAGTGTTGCACTCCATCATAATCAGTGTTTGCAATGGCTATTTCATCACGAATTTCTTGGCCTGTCTTGAAGTCTACCAAATGCGCAGTATCAGGTTTAACTCGTTTTGCTAGGTCAATATAAATTTTCCATTCTGAACGAGCTTCTTCCACTTCATTTTTGTTCCCTTCAATTTCAGGAGAGAAATAAACCATACGTTCTGTTGAAGTCGAAGTTCCGCCACCTTCTTGTTCGTAACGTGTTTTTGCAGGAAGTACAATAACAGCTTCTTTTGCATCTACTAAAGTAGATGTATTAAGAATAATATCCTGGTGTACACGGATGTCTAATTCAGATAATGCTTTTTCAATGAAATGAGGATCTGGCATTGTTTCTAAGAAGTTTCCACCAGACATGTAGTAAAGCTTAATCTTTCTTTCGTGATCTTCTGGAAGTACGATATTTTCAAGTGTTACCCCAACAATATCCCCCTGCCATTTAGGAAGATCAAAGCCCCAGATTTTTTCCATTCTCTTAGCATTTTCAACATCAAATCCACTACCTGGTAATACGAAAGGATCTGCACCCATTTCTCCAGATCCTTGAACAGAAGAATGACCACGGAATGGCATTAATCCGCTATTTTTCCGACCTAAGAACCCTCTTAATAATGCAAGGTTAGCAACTTGTGAAATGTTATCAGTTGCAAAAGAGTGCATTGTTAATCCTAATGCCCACGCAAAAACTGCATTTTTACTAGTTGCTAATAGTTCTGCTAATTCAACAATTCTTTCATGTGTTATTCCAGATGATTTAATAATTTCATCCCAGCTTTGCTTTTGAACCTCTGACTTAAGTTCTCCATAGCCATTAACATGCTCTTGTACAAATTGATGATTAATCGCTGAACCATGCTG
Source organism: Bacillus sp. (in: firmicutes) (assembly GCA_041611945.1). Lineage (GTDB taxonomy): Bacteria > Bacillota > Bacilli > Bacillales > SA4 > Bacillus_BS. The sequence goes on along the minus strand of JBFILZ010000020.1, from coordinate 8,855 downwards.
CTTCTCTTCCATTTCAAACCAATGCTTCATAATACCATGCATAAATGCAATATCTCCGCCAATATTAACTTGGAAGAAATCATCTGCTATTTTTGTTCCAAATAATGCAGATTCCATGTTAGAAGGAATCCAATATTTATCTAAAGCTGGCTCTTTATATGGATTCACAACAATAATCTTTGTACCTCTCTTTTTTGCTTCTAACATGTATTTCGTTGATACCGGTGAAGCCATTGAAGCAACGCTTCCCCAGAATAACAATACATCTGTTCCAAACCAATCTTGGTAATTTACAGTCGAAGCACCTACACCAATAGAACGCTTTAATGCTGTTTTACTTGGTGAGTGACAAATACGAGAAGCATTGTCAATATTGTTTGTTCCTAAGAATCGGGATACTTTACCTGCAACATAGTAAGATTCATTAGTGATCCCTCTTGATGTTAAATAGAACGCGTATTGTTTAGGATCTAATTTTTTCATTTTATCTGCAATCATATCCATTGCATCATCCCAAGTAATACGTGAGAATTTCCTTTCACCCTTACGGCGAATAAGTGGATATGGGATACGTCCTAATTTTCTTAATTCTGTACTGCTATATTTACGTAATTCATCTATATCTGCATGTACGATTTCTTCTTTCAAAGCTGGCATAGTGTTAAGACGAAGTACATTTAATCTTGTTGTGCACATGTGTGGACCTGTAAGAGTCTGATCAGAAAGCCCTGCTACTCCTAGTGCGCAACCATCACAAACGCCTTTAGTTAAAATACGAGTTGCGTAACCAATATTATCTTTATTTTCCCATGCAATTTTCATGGTATCGCGGAAATGTTGCGGTTTCACTTTTCCTAACCCAAAAGGAATTGGACTCACCCAGTGTTTTGGTTGTAATTTTTTTGTCGCTTTCATTGGTCCTTGGTGTTTTGTTTCTCCCACTTTAATCACTCCTAATGTATTAAAATAAGCTATCATAACATGATGAATCTTAAATTCTTAAACTCTGTTAAACGTGGTTGTTGATTTCTTCTGCTGAATGCTCGCTTTTTTATCGGAGCGGGCTGTGAGCAGGAAGAATTATAACACCTCTCCATCAATCAACATCGTTAAAATCAACATTCAGCTTTTACAGAGCCCATCTTATATAAATGGTAACAACTAATTACTATTGTTATAGATTCAATTTTATTTGATAGACAATTAATTCATATATTTTACTATATGCTAGAAAAACTAGCCTAACGATAAGTATTAAATAAATTACCGTTAGGCTAAATTTTCTTTTAGGTGACATCCTATCTCATTTTTTTGAGAAGCATCTCATCTATTGTATTTTTTCATGATGTTTATCCACTTGTCAAAATTAATCACACATATCATAACTTTTTTCTCAAAGAAAAAACCACCGTAGTCCAACCATTACTGATTAGACACTACGGTGGTTAGTCTTTAGCAGGGTCCCTACCAAGTGCCATACCATTTATTAATTTGAAAATTTTTGTTCGAGATCCTGGTCAAAGATAAAAATTGACATCCCGAAATCTCGATCAATATCAATATCTACAAATAATTCCACGAATTTACATTGTAAGAATTCTTCCATCTCAAGAGGTGGATTCTTTCGATACATATCTTTGACCATCTCAGTCCTTGCAGATCTAAGAGCTTGTTTACCTTCATTCGCACTCGCCATAAACTTCTCAACGGGTGATAAATTGCCTTCCATTTCGCATATAGCCCAATTTTTACAAAAAGTTGTGGTAATTTTACTTGGACCTTTTCCCATATGCTTTTTTCTAAAGGATCGAACAATATTGCTAAACTCAGCTTCATACTTATTCATTACATCCCCCTACCTCTTTAGAGGTTTAAAACATGTTTTATATTTTACCACATAAAGAACCGGTAGGAAAGTAATTAAACTGCTACCTTACTAGAAGTAGCTTTTGCTTCATTTTGCAAGCGAATTTTATTAATATCACGACGAATTAATAGTGATACCATTAATGCTACAACAAAAAGCCCAGCAAAGAATGATAAACTACCTGCATAACTACCTGTTGTATCTTTAACCCATGCTGCAAACATTGGACCAGCTAAACCTGCTGCTGCCCATGCAGTTAAAATATAACCGTGAATAGCTCCAAGTTGTTTTGTTCCAAATAGATCTCCGATGTAAGCTGGAATTGAAGCAAAACCACCACCATAACATGTATATACGATAGCTAACATAACTTGGAAAAGAAGTGCTTCTGTTGTAAATGGTAGGAAGAAAAATAGTCCGATTTGAAGCACAAAGAATGTTGTATACGTATTTGGTCTGCCAATGTAGTCAGAAATTGTCGCCCAACCAAGACGCCCAAAACCGTTAAACAGTCCAAGAACACCAACTAGAGCTGCGGCTTCGGCAGTTGATAAACCGATACTTTCTACCGAAAGTGGCTTAGCTGCTGATAAAATTGCAATCCCACATGTTACGTTGATAAATAACATAATCCATAAGTACCAAAATCTTTTCGTCTTTACTGCTTCATTTGCTGTTAATTGAGAAAGATCTTCTTTCACTTTCATTTTCCCAGCTTTTATCTTTTCTTTAAATCCTGCTGGAGCCCAGCCTTCTTCTGGTCTTTCTAAATATAATGAAGATAATACCATAACTAATAAATAAGAAACTCCTAAAATGTAAAACGTATTTGCTGTACCAACCGATTTAATCAGCATGTCCATGATGGGACTACTAATTGCTGCTGCAAAACCAAACCCCATAATAGCTAATCCAGTTGCTAATCCGCGACGGTCAGGAAACCATTTTACTAGGGTCGATACTGGTGCTATGTATCCGACACCTAACCCGACTCCACCTAATACTCCATATGTAAGATAAAGTAATGGTAGTGATCCAAGATTTACAGCCAACCCAGAACCGATAATACCAGCTCCAAAGAATCCTGCTGCTAATAATCCAGCTTTTTTAGGACCATGCTTTTCTACAAAGTGACCAAGAAATGCTGCAGATAAACCTAAGAATAAAATTGCTAAACTAAATGTAAACTGAACTTGCTTAGCCGTCCAAGAAAATTCTTCCATTAATGGAGTTGTAAAATTGCTCCATGCATAAACAGATCCAATTGAAATGTGAATCCCTACTGCAGATGCTGCAATAAGCCAGCGGTTTTTTGTCTTTTTCAAAATAGTTCCCCCTAAGTAAATTTCAAAGAACAACATAAAACCGCCAATCACACTTAAAAACATGCCTAACACATGAATTTTAAGTAAGATTGACGGTTAGATTCAAGCAGGTATCGCTACTATCGGCCCAACAGTTAATCGCTTCCATTTTATAACATGATAAAACCAAGACAGGATCGCTATCTGGCTTCAACAAAGTTATAAAGATATGTACTTTGTATTGAAATAATACCATCAACTTTTTTTCCTAGCAAGAGTTTTCTTAAATTTTTTATTACTCCAATTTTATGTAGTTAAGGTTTTATACTTGTTTCTTGATAGGTAATGTGTTTATATTCTTATTAAACTATAACAATAGGTGTGATGAGTAATGACTCAATTTATTAGTAATAAGCATAAAATCGTAAAGTATTCACAAGGTGCCTTACAAGAAATCGAAGATGAAGTTGTGACTGAATTCCCCTTGACCATCTTTGTAAATGATCAGGAATTTGCTACTATGGTTTGCACCCCTACTCATTTTGATGAAATGGTGGTAGGATTTTTAGCATCCGAGGGAGTTATCCGTTTTAATAGTGATATTAAGTCACTGAAGATTGATGAAAGTCGCGGGTATGCTTATGTGGAATTATTCGCTGAGGTCACAACAAGTCAAGAATATTTCTCTAAACGATTTATCGGCTCCTGTTGTGGGAAAAGTCGTCAGTTTTACTTTCATAATGATGCAAGAACGGCAAAAACATCTACATCTACAAAGACAATTTCACCACAGCAATGTATTGAGTTAATGAACAAAATGCAGAGTAGTAGCCTTGTCTTTCAGGAAACCGGCGGGGTTCATAATGCCGCTTTGTGTACACCAGATGAATTAATCATAAGTCGTACTGACATTGGTCGCCATAATGCATTGGATAAATTATATGGCTACAGTTTATTAAACCGTTTACCTGTCCGTGATAAAGTGATTGTATTTAGCGGGAGAATATCCTCTGAAGTTTTATTAAAAGCAGCAAAACTTGGTGTTGGTATTGTCCTTTCCAAGTCGGCTCCGACTGATTTAGCCATAAAATTGGCTGAGGATTTAAACATAACAGCAGTTGGCTTTATTAGAGGAACTTCATTTAACGTTTATTCACATCACCACCGAATTGTGCAACCTTAATAAGGAGGAATCTCGATGATCAGTGATATAAAGGTGCTCGATCAATTAAAACGTCCGTTGCGAGATCTCCGAATTTCCGTAACAGACAAATGTAATTTCAGGTGCACGTATTGTATGCCTGCTGAAATATTCGGTCCCGATTTTCAATTTTTAAAAAAACAAGAACTTCTTTCTTTTGAAGAGATAGAGAGAATAACTACCCTTTTCGTTAATGGTCTAGGAGTCAAAAAAATACGGATTACTGGTGGAGAACCACTTATGAGGAAAGACCTATCTCTACTCGTATCCAAATTACGAAAAATCCAGGGTGTAGAAGATATTGCCATGACCACTAACGGAAGTCTCCTTCCAAAGTATGCTAAAGAATTGAAGGCCGCAGGTTTAGATCGTGTTTCAATAAGCTTAGACTCATTAAATGATGATATATTTGGAAAAATTAACGGGCGTGGCGTGACTGTTCAAACTGTTTTAGACGGAATTGACGCAGCACATACTGCTGGACTTAAAGTTAAAATAAATATGGTTGTTAAGCGTGGAATGAATGATAACGAGGTCATTTCAATGGCGAAGTTCTTCAGAGAGAAGGGACATATCCTTCGATTTATTGAATTTATGGATGTTGGAAACTCTAACCAATGGAAACTTAATGATGTATATACAAAGAAACAAATCATTGAAGATATTCATCAAGTTATGCCACTAGAAGCGATTAAACCTAATTACACAGGAGAAGTTGCTACTAGATTTCGTTACATTGGATCAGAAGATGAAATAGGAGTAATCTCATCTGTTTCAGATGCGTTTTGCTCATCATGTAATCGTGCTCGACTTTCAGCTGAAGGTAAGCTTTACACTTGTTTATTTGCTACAAGTGGACATGATTTAAGGACTCCTCTCCGCTCTGAACTAACTGATCAAAAACTAACAGAAATGTTAAAGGATCTGTGGCATCAAAGAAAGGATCGATATTCTGAAGAACGAGGTCTGACCACAACTAAGCGAAGTAAAGTTGAAATGTCACACATTGGAGGTTAAGAATGAGCTCTTGTAAACTTGATCATACTTTAGAAGATGTAATGAAAAAGCTTACTGAACAGAAAAACTATTTACCTAAAGAGATATTCAAGCAAGTTAATCAAACTCTAGTCCTCATTTCCCCCACACAATCCAGATTAAACGAAGTATTTCATCTGTTAAAAAAGTATGATTTAGCTAATGAAGAAGAACAGATGGAACGAAATGCAAAATTAGAAGAACTTTTCAAATAAATTTTTGTAATACTAAGCAATAGCAATCTAGTTATAGATTGCTATTTTTTTCGATATTTATGATGATATGCTTTTTTCTTGATCTAGAGTTACATCCAAAAACCTAAAAAAAGGTAGTATTATTCCAGCTAGTGCAACTATACAAATAATTATTCCAATGAAAAGAAATAACGGCCTAACACCCAAAAATTCACTCAAAAAACCTCCAACGAGTATACCAAGCGGCATGGCTCCTCGAATGATTAAAAGTCGAACTGAAAATACCTTACCCATCAAATGGTTGGGCACCATTTGTTGACAAATTACGTTGTTATGAACATTAAAAATCGCCATGGAGATTCCTGCAATAATCTCTGTAATTATCGCGAACAAAATGAATTGATTGAATCCTAAAGAAATAAAGGTAAGCCCTCCCACCCCTAAGGATCCTAACATTAATACTCTACGATTATGGTCTTTAAATTTGCCAACAAGCATCGTTCCGATTACATATCCAAATGGAAAGCCTGCCATGAAATATCCGTATTGAGCATAGCTTCCTTCTAATTCTCCTGTAATGTAAGGAAGATTGATAACCATCGTAACTCCGACTCCAAATTGAACGAAAGCAAGAAAAATACCTAACCACACCAAAACAGGCTGCCCAAAGAAATAAGACATGCCTTCTAAGAACTGTTCTAGCCAAGTTTTCCGATCATTTTCAGAATTTCTTGTTTCCTTTACAAATAACAATAGAAATCCACTAGTTAAAAGCAATATACACACAGTCAAAAGTGTATGTTTTACACCCGTGATTTCAATCATTACTCCACCCAAAACCGGAGCAACAAACATCATAAGACGAACCGTCCCATCTTGATAAGCATTAGCAGTTTTTAATTGTTCGTTTGTAACAATCGTAGGTGTAATAGCTTGGTTCGCCGGAACATAAAAGGGTGTAATGAACCCTATTCCAATTTGTACCACAAAAATATGCCATGGTTCAAGTTCTCCGATTAGTAAGGCCACTAGTGGTAGGAGGAAGAGGATTCCCCTCATCCATTGAGAAATGATCATAATCAGCTTACGACTCCATTTATCAATAAAGGGTCCAATGAAAAGTTGAAGTATTAAAGATGGGATAAAATATAATAACCACATACTCCCAAGTGCCCATTCTGAACCTGTAAGTTGATAGATCAATATGGAGTTACAAAAAGTTCCGAATGCCCCACCTAATTCTGAAATGGTCATTCCCACCCAAACGAAAAGGAATGACCGATTCTTAAATAAGTTCTTACTCATACGTTCTACACCTTCCTAGGTGGTCATTTGTTTAGGTATTTATCTAATTCCTTCACCAACGTCTCAATGGAATTCTTATCTAAACGGTACTTTGATTCAACGATATTGACTAGTTTTCCCGACCTTAATACCTTTAGATGATGATGGATTGTAGATTTCCCTATATTTAAGTGTTCAGTAATATCCTGTAATGTTCGTTCACTTTCAAATAATAGCTTAACAATTCGAAGCCTTGCTTCATCACCTAATGATTTATACTTGAGAACTAAGGTATGACTAGGCATGTACTTATCATGAGGAGAAATACTTTCATTTGCGATTGGGTAATAAAATACCTTTGTTCCCATTAAATCTGCTTCAATATTCCAAGGACGATAAGTCATTTGCGGTATTAATAATACATTGTACACACTTGGCTCAGGTAGATAGTTAATTCCTCCCGTTGCCCAATGAACAATTTCTTCAGAATTCATCTTTTTGAACATATCCTTTTTTGATTCATAATCCGTTTTTAAAATAATTGTAAGTGTGTCCAAATTCGGTTCGATAATTTTCTCAAACCAAATCTTCATTATTTGTGTTAGATGTCTCTTTAACTTTTCAATATTAGTTGTACATATAAACTCTATGTATTCAGGGAAAAAGGGATTAGATTGCGTTAATTCTTTCATTTTGTTCATAGCAACTGTATCACCAAATGCCGCTTGTTCATTCAATTCCGCGTACCTCATGCCTATATATGGCAAACAAACCGTTTTAAATTCATGACTCTCTAAATCTTGAATGTAAGTAATAAAATCATTAATAGATTCAAAATCCTGTTGGTGAAGTAGCTGAAGCAAGGCCTTCCACGTATTGTTTTTCTCTACATAGTCTAATTCTCCCTGGACTTCCTTACCTAATAAAGTTCTAATTTCTCGCCAATATTCATCCGTTTTTTCTAATGTTGAAAGAAGGGAGGAATTTGTTATAGCTGCAATCCCTAAAGCTGCTTCCCAAAGGACAGAATATTTAATTTGAATTTGATAAGTCTCTCTTTTTCGACCAGTAGTATTAATTATTTCCATTTTTTTACCCTCCCTTTTATTATCTTGGCTACCCTGAAAATATGGGGATCTTCGTTCCAGAACACTCGCTTTCCGCGGGGCGGGCGGTGAGCCCCTCGGCGTTAGCGCCTTCAGGTCTCACCTGTCCCGCTAGTCCCACAGGACTTTGAATAGGCTTCCATGAATTCTCACCGCACGAAGGAAATGCGGGAGTATTTTCGAGGAGTCTCGCGTTCTTCCACTTCAATCACTGCTAAAGAAATATATTGCTTATTTTCATACCTCATGGTGCAAAATTGTTTTACATGAAGGTCTCTGTTAAACGTTGTTGTTGATTTCAGCTGCAGGATGATCGCTTTCCGCGGGACATTGAATAGACTTCCATGAAAAGACTCCAACGTACCGAATGAACTGCTTCTAGAGTATGCTTCGGTGAAATCAGGACGTCTATTAATAAACATCACAATTTCGTCATACAAGAAACTGTTATTCCGCCTCTATAGCTCTGCCCAAGCATTCGATGAGTCGAGCTCCTTCCACTTCAATCAACTTTCTTTGAAATATCAACATCGAGCTTCAACAGAGCCTATCTTCATTATTATTCTATATTAATAGAATTAAATATTCAATAATTATAGAATATAAACAACACTTTATTACAATTTAATATAGAAAAGAGCCAAACTCTCTTTATGAGTTAGGCTCTTCCGATTAAAAAAATGGTCAGTTTAGATCTTTTTATAAACGAATTCTCGGTAAATCTTAAAACCATGTTTAACATAAAAATTCTTGGCTAGTAAGTTACTACTCCAGTAGTCTAATTCAATTAAATGAATTTTATTTTCAATTGCTACCCTCGAAATTTCATCCATCAGCTTTGTTCCGTATCCTTGATTTCTATTT
>JBFILZ010000019.1:0-33482 GCA_041611945.1 Bacillus sp. (in: firmicutes) | reverse complement strand
AGAAATATATTGCTTATTTTCATACCTCATGGTGCAAAATTGTTTTGCATGAAGGTCTCTGTTAAACTTTGTTGTTGATTTCAACTGTGGGGTTTGAATTAACATGTCTCATAGAAGACACTCACAATTCGCCTCAATCTACTTCATTTAAAAATCAACATTGATATTTAACAGAGTATTTTTTTAAAAATGTTCCAACTATCCAACCTAAAAATGAAAAAGTGCATTGAAATGCTCCATTCACAGGAGCATTCCAATACACCTACATAAAAAAGAATAGTCAGTCAATTTTGAAAGATAATCTGAAGATTTTGTCCTAGGACCGAACAATAATTGGTGAAAGACGCGATTTAGCCTCTTATCTATGAAAGAGTATTAATTTTCCTGCCGAAGATACACACCGATGCGTATTTTCTTCGTATCCTTTTTCTTTTAAAAGAGTACCGCCCTTAATTTTTGCATCTACTTCAGACTCAGCTTCAAAATTTCCGTCAAATAATTTTTCGCCATTTTTATCAAATACCGTTAAAGTATAAACTGACATAAAATAACCTCCAATGCTCTTTTTCAGGATAGTAACAGCTCTTAATCTATAATCTATTTACTGTTTCTATTGTACTATTAAAATCACCTTCAAAAAAGTGAAAATTTTTTCAAAATAAAACGTATGAAACGTATGAAAAGGAGGTTGTCCAATGTCTTTACAATTAAAGAATGTGACAAAGAAGTTTGGGAATTTCACTGCTGTAGATGATTTTTCACTGACGATTCCTGAGAAGGAGATGTTTGGATTTCTTGGTGCAAATGGAGCTGGAAAAACTACCACATTTCGAATGATTCTAGGTTTAATAAATCAAACTTCTGGTTCCATTACATGGGATGATAAGCCAATTAATTATGGAACAAGTAATATAATTGGATATTTACCTGAGGAAAGAGGATTATACCCTAAAATGAAGGTCAAGGATCAGCTCATATACTTAGGACGTTTACGTGGAATGGATAAACAAACTATCATTAAAGAAATGAATGAATGGCTTGAGCGCTTTAAAATTCAAGAATACGAGAATAAGAAAATTGAAGAACTTTCAAAAGGAAATCAACAAAAGATACAGTTTATAGCATCTGTCATTAATAAACCGAAGTTATTAATTCTGGATGAACCATTTAGTGGACTAGATCCAGTGAATGTTGAGCTTCTTAAAGAATCAGTACTACAGTTGAAAAATGGAGGTACATCTATAGTTTTTTCAAGTCATAGAATGGAACATGTGGAAGAGCTGTGTGATCATTTATGTATAATGCATCACGGAAAGCCTATTGTTCATGGTGCTTTAAAAGAAATTAAGCATTCTTTCGGGATGAAAAACGTGACCATTCAAGCAGATTTTGACCTTTCCTATTTGGAAAAAACAGAAGGTGTTATTAAAATAAAGGAACGAGCCAATGGAGTAACTTTACAGGTTCAAAACGAAGAGGTATCTCAAAAATTATTTACTCAAATACAAGGGAAAGGATTTGTTCGGAAATTTCAACTTGAAGAACCATCATTAAATGATATTTTTATTGAAAAGGTTGGTGCTTCGTATCATGAATAAATTTTGGATTATTTTATTTCATACATATATTAGTAAAATAAAATCAAAATCATTTCTAGTTACAACAATTATTACTGCCTTATTAATTTTTGGTCTAAGTAATGTTCAGAACATCATTGACTACTTCAATAAAGATACTGTAACTAAATTTGCTGTATTAGATGAAACAGAGGAATTGTTGCCAACTTTGATAAAACTTGTAGAAGTTGTTGATGAGAAGATTCAACTTGAGGACTATGATGGCACAATAGAGGCTGGAAAGGGAGCAATAGAATCTGGAAAATATGAAGGGTTATTAGTGCTTTCTTATAATGAGGAAGGACTCCCAACAGCAATATACATAGCAAATTCAATAACAAATTCAGATGCTACTCTTTCACTTCAGAATTCTCTTCAACAATTGAAGATTACTATAGCAACGAGTCAAATTGGTTTATCAGATGCTCAGATTCAACAACTTTACGAACCGCTAGTATTTGAGAAAGTGGCGTTAGAAGAAAATGCTAAAACAGAAGAAGAATTAAACTCAGCAAGAGGCCTAGTTTATATTATCTTATTTATGATTTATTTTGCTGTGATCATGTATGCAAATATGATTGCGATGGAGGTAGCAACCGAAAAATCTTCTCGAGTAATGGAAATACTTATATCAAGTGTTTCCCCAGTAAAGCAAATGTATGGGAAAATTTTAGGTATCGGTTTACTAAGTATTACACAGTTTTCATTCCTCATCTTAATTGGATATCAATCGATTAAAGCAAGCAGTGGAAGTATGGATTCTGGTATATTTGAATTTCTTGGTTTTGATAATCTTCCAATTTCAACCGTTATATACGCTGTAGTCTTCTTTATATTAGGCTATTTCTTATTTGCAACTATGGCAGCAGTTCTTGGATCACTGGTTAGTAGAATAGAAGATGTACAACAAATGATTATCCCTATGACCCTAATAATTGTGGCAGCCTTTATGATTGCCATGTTTGGTTTAGGAGATCCAGAAAACGGATTTATTACAGTGACTTCTTTTATACCATTTTTTACACCAATGATTATGTTCTTACGTGTTGGAATGTTAAATGTTCCAGGCTGGGAAATAACCTTAAGTATAGGAATATTAGTTGGTACAATTTGTATTCTCGCTTTATATGGAGCAAAAGTATATAAAGGAGGAGTATTACTTTACGGGAATTCATCGTCATTTAAGGATATTAAAAAGGCACTAAATCTAATGAAAAAGTCATAATCCTATTTAAATTTATCTGTTATTACAGAGAAAATAACTGATCCAGAATGCAAAAGAACCTGATTAAAAGGGTTAATCGTGAAATAACAAATGCGATGCTTACTTTAAGCGTCGCATTTGTTATTGGGCTACCCCTGACAGAGCAAATTATCGAGCTACATTAGAAACACTCACCAGTCGTTTGGGAACGTGCATTCGCATAATATTGATGATATAATATGGACACGAAGTTAAAGAGGAAGTGGTTGCAATGGAAAAAATTAGATTTATTCATGCCGCTGATTTACATTTAGATAGTCCATTTAAGGGATTAAAGCATTTGCCTGAATCCTTATTTAAGAGGGTACAGGAAAGTACATTTATTTCGTTTCAAAGATTAATTACATTTGCGATAAAAGAACAGGTTGATTTTATTATTCTTGCTGGTGATCTATATGATACAGAACAACGAAGCCTAAAGGCACAAATCCGGGTTAGAAGTGAATTGCAACGACTTGAGAGGGAAGGTATTCAAGTATATATCATACATGGTAATCATGATCCTCTTACAGGAAATTGGAATACACTTGATTGGCCAAAAAATGTACACATATATTCAGAAGAAATTGAAGTGAAGGAATTCATAAAAGATAGTAAGCATCTCGTTAATTTGTACGGTTTCAGTTATCCTGAAAAAGCTGTAACAGAAAACATGGCAGTAAAATATGAAAAGAAGCATCAAGATTGCTATCACATTGGGATTCTACATGGTACTATTTCAAACAATAATGAACATGTGCCTTATGCACCCTTTCAACTTTCCGATTTGAAAAACTTAAACTTCGATTATTGGGCCTTAGGCCACATCCATCAAAAGCAATTTTTGAATGAAGATCCGCCTATTGTGTATCCTGGAAATATCCAAGGTAGGCATAGGAAAGAAACAGGTGAGAAAGGCTGTATATTAGTTTCTATTGAAGAAGAAAAGAGTGAATGCGTTTTTATTGATACATGTGATATCGTTTGGGAAAAAGTTGAAGTATCAATCACTACTATTCAATCAATAGATTCGTTTATTAATGTTTGCAAAGAAGAGCTTAATAGAGTAAGAAGGACTGATCAAGGAGTTTTCCTTACATTTTTGTTTACTGGTTACAGTGAATTGTCTGCCATATTGCAAGGGGATTCATTGATTGAAGACATTTTAGAAAGTCTAATTACAGGAGAAGAAGAGCAACGGAATTTCGTTTGGATTTGTTCTTTTGAAAATCAAACCGAACTCGTAAAAGATCGTGATCAATTGAAGAAGGATATGCACTTTGTTGGGGATTTACTACAACAGTTCGAGCAATATGACCACATTGATCAGACATTATCTCCTTTATATGACCATAAACAAGGTCGTAGATATATTTCCTCCTTACGTCAAGATGAACAAGAAGCATTACTTAAAGAAGCAGAGACGTGGATTGTCAATGAACTAATAAATACTGTTAAGTAGGAGTAGGAGGTGAGAGAGTGTTTATAAAAAAGCTCCATATCTATGGGTACGGTAAAATTGTAGATCAAGAGTTGATATTATCTAAAGGTCTCCAAATTTTTTGGGGTGAAAATGAAGCGGGGAAGTCGACTATCATGTCCTTTATTCATAGTCTACTATTTGGATTCCCTACTAAAGGTCAATCTGAGAATAAATATGAACCAAAAGATGGATTAAGATATGGTGGGAAAATGTTGATTGAGACTAATCAACATGGGGTGATAACTATTGAGCGAGTAGCAGGTAAGGCAGCTGGAGTGGTATCTGTCTATTTTGAAAACGGCACTGTAGGTCATGAAGAAGAACTAGCTGCTATTTTACATGGAATGAATAAAAGGTTATATTCTTCAATATTTTCATTTGGATTGAAAGGACTACAAGATATTCAATCTGTTAAAACGGATGATTTAAGTCACTACTTATTTTCATCAAGTATTCTCGGGAATGAACAAATATTAGAGTTGGAGAAAAAAATTGGAAGAGAGATGGAGGCTCTATTTAAGCCCTCTGGGAAAAAGCCAGAAATTAATCAAATATTAGAAGAAACAGTGGTATTATCTCAGCAGGTTAATGTAGCCAAATCACAACTAGTTGATTACCAGAATCTCATTGAAGCTAAATTGGAAATCGAGAAGAAAATAGTTGAGAACACAAGTGAAATGGAGCGTTTATCAGAACTAGATGAGAAACTGAATTTATTTGAGCAATTTATTCCACTACGAAATGAAATTCTTTCACTTTCAATGCAGCAAGATGAGATTGGAGAAAAACCAGTATTTCCAATAGATGGTTTGAACCGGTTTGAAAAAATAACATCACTCCTATTACCGACGGTTGCTAAGGTACGCAGTTTTAATGAAAAATACGCAGATATCAATGAGAAATATCTACAAATCACTTTGAACGATAATTTACTAAATACAGAAATGGAAATTAGGGAATTGGCAAATCGAAATACAAGCAAACAGATTGCCGAGAATCGATATGATGAATTAAAAATTAAAATTGAGACTATTGAAGAAGAAGCGATAGGTATCATAAGAAGACTGGGCATTAAGCTTACTAATGAGGAAATAATCCAAATTGAACTTCCACTAAGTATTAAGGAAGAAATAAGGGGGTTCACAGATCATTTAGTAAGTATACGAAACAAAAAAGAACTTCTTGATCAGCAGAAAGAAGAAATCAAACGTATTATTGAATTGGCAGAATCAAATAGTAAGCATTACCGAGAACAATTGTTAGATGAAAATAAGAAAAGAGAACTAGAAAAATTAATCCAACAGTCTCAATCTTTAATTACTGAAAATGAAAAGAAACAAATTAATTCAAAGTATGATCGAATAATGAAACAATTGAATGGTTTTGAACGACGGAGAAAAAATGTGAGATTACTAAGAAACACGGTGTTTTTACCGGTTTCTATCTGTTTATTGATTTTTGGTATAGTGAGCCTAGTTCTCACCGGAAATTCTTTGTCTTATATTACTCTTTTATCTTCTTTGGCGTTATTTGTAGGAGTTGGAATCCTATCAAAACCTCAAAATCAATATATTTCACTATTAAAAGATGAACAAAAAGAACTAGAGATACAGATGCAGGGTTGGAATGCTGAAATAAAAAGTGAGTTAGATAACATTTTTAATGTAGAAGAGGCACAACAACTACTTGCAAACGATGGGCAAATACAACAATTATTGCAAAAAGAAACGATATCGCTTCAACAACATGAGAAAGAATTTGAGCGAAGCATCGACCAATTTGAAAAATGGGAGCAGGCTTCTGTTAAACTATTAACTCAGTTTGAAAAAATAAAGAAAAAATTACATATACCGGAGCATTTTGGTCCTGAATTGGTCATGGAGTTCTACAACGAACTCGAAAAGTTAATAACACTTTTACATCAACTAAACAAATTTAAAAAAGAAGCTAACTTACTAAAAGATCAAATTAAAGAATACTTAGTAAAATATAGTGCCATAAGCCAAAGAATTAATCTAAATTTAAATGTTAATTCGCCACAGTTATTCGTACAATTACTAGAAGATGAAAAGATAAAGAAGCAGCAAGTGTCTTTCATGATGGAAAAACAGAAGGAATTAAAGGAGACTATTGACCAATATAGCAAAGAGGCTGAGTACTATAGTGAACAAATTGAATCTTTATTTAGTACAGCAAATGTTGATAATGAAGAAGAATATAGAAGAAAGGCGAGTTTACTAGAAAAGTGGAATGAATTAGAAGGGAAAATTTCCAATCTTAAAGGGAATGTCAAGTTTCTACTTAATAATAATAGTTATTTAGAAAAAGAGTTTGTTCGTAATTGGGACAATCTCAATCAGAAGCTTCAAGAAAGAGATAGTCTTTCTACACAACAATTAGAGTATAAGCATAGTGAAAAGAAGTTACTAGCAGACTTAATGGAAATTGCTCACGAAAAAAAACTAGTAGAAGAAAAAGGAACCTATTCATCATTACTTCAACTGCTTGAAACAAAGAAGTCTGAGCTAAACTATATCGCAAAGAAATGGGCAAAACTAGCAATTGGGAAAGATATACTCATTCAAACAAAGGATTATTATAGAAAAGTCCGGCTCCCACAGGTCATAGAAAAGGCAGAATACTATTTTTCAATTTTAACAAACGGAGCCTATATTCGATTGTTTTCACATGAAGAAACGAGTGATTTTATTGTAGAACGAAAAGATGGTGTAAGGTTCAAACCCCATGAATTAAGCCAAGCTACTGCGGAGCAATTATATCTGTCGTTAAGAGTAGCGTTAGCAAGTTATTTCCAATCCCCCGTTATTCTACCATTCATTGTAGATGATGGTTTTGTTAATTTCGATGAAACAAGGTTAAGACTTTCAATGGACCTATTAAGAGAACTTTCTAAGGAGAGGCAGGTTATTTTCTTTACTTGTCACAATCCAGCAATTAATAATCAAATTACAGAAGATGGGAATATTACATACTTAACGAATAGTGATGTTAAAGTATAAGAATAGGATTCTGATTAAGTTGGTTAAAGAGCAGTGGCAAAATAGTTGTGATATAATGACAGAATAAATTGGTGCTTCAGTAATAATAAATCTAACGATTGTAATTAATAAAAAGGCTCTGTTAAAGCTCAATGTTGATTTTTTCAAACGAAGTTGATTGAAGTGGAAGGTGCGAGACTCCGCCCGCCCCACGGAAAGCGAGTGTTCTGGAACGAAGTTCCCCTTATTTTCAGGGTAGCCAATAAAAAAAGTAAATAAGCGAATTCATCTGACTGGGGGAAGACAAATGTTAAAAGGAATTATTCATTATGATGTCGGTGAACAAGTTGATATCTATTTGCTAGTGAAAACTAGTACAAAAGGATTGGCGAGTAATGGAAAACCATTTCTTACTCTCATCCTACAGGATCAAACTGGTGACATTGAAGCGAAGCTTTGGGATTGTTCTCCAGAACATGAAAGTGAGCTTAGTGCTGAAAGTATCGTTAAGGTTTATGGAGAGGTTCATAACTACAGAGGCCGTAATCAATTGAAAATACGTAATATTCGTCCTGTCAACGAAAATGATTCTGTAAAAGTTTCTGACTTTTTAGAAGTTGCTCCGTTAGAAAAGGATGAAATGATGTCGAAAATTACTCAGTATATTTTCGAGATGAAGAATCCCAACATACAGCGTATTACGAGACATTTGGTAAAGAAGTTCCAGACTTCATTATTAGAATATCCTGCCGCTACAAAAAATCATCATGAATTTGTTTCTGGTCTTGCTTATCATGTAGTATCTATGTTGGATTTAGCAAAGTCTATTGCAACTTTATATCCTTCGCTTGATACAGACTTGCTATATTCTGGTGTAATATTACATGATTTAGGAAAAGTCATTGAGCTTTCTGGCCCAGTTTCAACTGTTTATACTACAGAAGGAAATTTATTAGGTCACATAACCATTATTATCAACGAAATTGGAAAAGCAGCAGAAGAGCTTGGTCTAGTAGGAGAAGAGACCACGATATTGCAACATATTGTTTTAAGTCATCATGGGAAAGCAGAGTGGGGAAGTCCAAAACCACCGTTAATTAAAGAGGCAGAAATTCTTCATTACATTGATAACCTAGATGCAAAAATGAATATGTTGGATCGCGCACTCACTAGAGTTAAGCCAGGAGATTTTTCAGAGCGAATATTTGCTTTAGACAATCGATCTTTCTATAAGCCAACTTTTCATAAGTAGGAATAATGTAGCATCTATCTTCATATAATTTCCTAACAAAGCTTGTCTTTGAAAGGAGTAATCGTATGATAACTATTCCATGGTGGATTTATTTGGTTGCTTTAGGGATAATCGGTAGTGGAATGATGATGGTGAAAACGGGTAAACAGGATCGTGAAATGCAACAATTCTATATTGAACGTGAAGGTCAAGTTTTTATTGAGAGAATTAAATATGAAAAAGAGAAGAGACAGCAAGAAAAATCAGAAGAAGTTAATGTTGTAAATTAACAAAGGCTTTGTTGATTTTTCAAAAAAAATTGATTGAAGTGAGAAGGTGTGAGTCACGTAGAATATTCTATCGTATATTCTACGTGCGGTAAGAATTGATGAAATTGTATTCAATACTAGCGGAAATCGAGCATCCTGAAATATAAATCATCAACGATGTTTAACACAAGGAAAAAAGGAAGACGCCCAATAAACGGATGTCTTCCTTTTGATTTTTAATTACTTTGTAGTAGCTTCTGGTTCCTTTTGTTCAAATATTCCCTTTAAATCTTTATCAATAACCTTTACTTTTGATGCATTTATTTCCTTTAGAACTAGAGCTTCGACTTGTGTGAAATCTACTTTAGAACGGCCTAATTCTGCTCTAATTTTCTCTTTCATTTCTTCAAGAGGTGGGTGTCCCTTCATATCTGTTACTTTAATGATATGGAAACCAAATTGAGATTGTACAGGTTCACTAATTTCTCCAACCTTTAGTGCAAATGCAGCTTCTTCAAACTCTGGCACCATAGCACCAGGCCCGAAAAAACCTAAATCTCCACCAGATTCAGCTGAACCGTCTTTTGAATATTCCTTTGCTAATTCCTCAAAAGAACCTCCTGCTTCAAGCTTTTTTCTTACTTCAATTGCGGTATCCTCGTCTTCAACTAGAATATGACTAGCTTTAATTTCAAGTGGCTTAAGATTATTATAATGTTCTTTAATTTCTTCGTCAGTTATTTTAATATCCTTCATAGCTAATTTTTCTTGCATTAGCCCAACCTTTAATGTGTTTTTTAATTGATCAGCAGATTTAAATCCACTCTGTTGAAGAACCATTTCAAACTGCTCACCATATTGCTCTTTTAATGAATCAATTTCTTTTTGTACTTCATCATCAGTTACTGCATAATTTTCACTTAATACTTTACCATAAACGAGTTCACGTAGAACTTGCTCACCGTATCTTTCCTTCATTGCCTCATATAACTCATCTTTTGTCACATTCCCAGCAGTTGACTCAACTACAACTTCTGAACCTGTTGAATCTGCATCTTCTGCATTGTTGCAAGCTGTTAGAGCTAGTACACCAGCAGAAATGGTAAGGGCAAGCACCATTCTCTTCACGTTAACACTCCTATTATGTAAGAAATTTTTATAGTCCTGGCTATCATCTTTAATAATATGTCCAAAAACTACTTCACTAACTATATCATATTTTTTGATTTGAGAATATTATAAGGCATTTCTTCAACAACACGAAAGGGAACGAAAAACTAAAAATGCCTATTTTAAAAAAACCGTGACATTCGTCTAGACCAATTTTGAACTTACTCAATACAATGTAGTACTCCCACTAAAATATTTTTTTATTGGTAGAAGGTTATTTATTAAATGAAAAAAGGAGGTAATTTGAATGGGTCACAGATATGAGTTTGGATTTACGTTAATTGTTGTTCTATTCATCTTACTCATTATTGTTGGTTCTGCTTACGTATAAATCTAAACTGAAATAATGTGCGAAATGAAGACAAACGCCTATTCGTTTAAAAACAAACATGCATAGTATATGATAGCTCTTTTGTAAAGGAGGTGTTTTCATGAGTGGTGGATACGGTGCAGGTTTTGCGTTGATTGTTGTGTTGTTTATTCTTTTAATAATTGTTGGAGCTTCTTGGTTATAATTTAACAATAAAATGGCAGAGATTGAATCTCTGCCCTAACAATAAGAATTAGGAGGAATTATTCATGTCACATAGCTATGGTTCAAGTTTTGCTTTAATCGTCGTGTTATTTATTCTTTTAATTATCATTGGCGCTTCTTGGTTATAAGTTAAAGAGTGGTGAATAAGCTTCACCACTTTTTTATTTAGGCTCTGTTAATCCTCTATGTTGTTATCTAGAGGCTGTTTAGTGAAAAGTTGAGGAGGTCAGCAGCCTCCATCAACAACTAAGTTGAACAGAGCCTTTATTTTACTATTCAAACTTCAAGTTCAACTTAGATTTTTATCCAAAAGTAAAAAGAAATATTTCTTCTATGTAAACATAACCTCAACAAATGAAGAGATAAGTAAAACCGTAATTAATATGTTTATTGTCCGGAAGACCTTGCTCTGTCTCTCTTCAGGAATTTCCTTTTGAATACATAATGCATTAGTCAATCTGTTGATATTATAAAGGATCAACCCAGCAAGTGGTATATATATCATTATCATATTTGAGCCCCTCTCTTATTATAGTATAAGATAATTGTAACGATTTTGGAAACTTAAAATTTTGATTGGTAGTTCGGGTTAGGTACTAACTTATTTGAGGTATAATAAATAAATAGGAAGGCACAGTTAAAGCTACCTGTTGATTTTTTAACGAAGTTGGTTGAAGTAGGACGTGTGAGCCTACAAAATCAAGAACAACTTTTATCAGAACATACTAGAAAACTTAATACCTAATCTAAAACTATTGGTACACGCAAAACAATATGCATAAGTTTGGAGGGGAGTATGACTTGAATAGAATAAAAAATTGGAAAAGTGCATTTTTTATTTTACTTGGATCGATCTTTCTTATGGCTTCAATGTTAATAGGACTGACTTTCTATTTAGTAACAAGTAAACAGCAAGAGTTACCAGAAAATTTGAGTACAGTAGAAGACATTAAGCCCTTCTTCACATTAGTAACTTCGAAATCTTCAATAAACTCTTGGATTCATGATGAACTTGAAAAAAGAGGAAAAAAAATCGATAGCTTAAATTATAGGGTTATATTGGATGATTATATTTATTTAAAAGGCGAACTTGTCATTTTCAATAGGGAAGTACCGTTTCAAATGGTGTTCCATCCAGAAGTAAATGCCGAAGGTGGACTTACACTTCAGGAACGAGAGATAAGTTTAGGTAATTTGCAATTACCAGGAGAAATTGTTCTAGGCTTGATTGGTGATCAAATTGATTTTCCAGATTGGGTAAAAGTAAACTCAGACCAACAGGAAATTGTTGTAGATATTAAGAGGATTGAGCTTAAAAAAGGAATGCAATTATCAGTTAAGCAATTTGATTTAAAGGAAGATCGTTTAGAATTTAATATAAAAAGACATTGATTTATTGTAAACGGGAAAGGTGTTGTGAATAGTGGATTCTGTTGAACAAAGAATTAAAAAATTGGAATATTACCAGAGGCTGATGATAGGACTCGTGGAAACTCATAGATTCCCATTTCACCATTTAGTAATAAACAAACAACTTTCAGAAGAAGAGGTCACTTCTCTTCTCTTATTATGCGAGCAGTTAACAGATGAATACCATAAACAAAAAGCAGAGGGCTTTGTTGGCTTTTCTCCGCTTCTATTTAAATTTATGCAATGTTTAAATTCTAAGCTTTCCGCATTTGAAGTTATTGATTCTCTTTATCAAGAGGAATTGTATGTTCCTTTGATGACAGTTTTACGTCAAGAAATGATGGGTAAAGCAAAACAAGGATGATTAGTTCACCCTTTTGTAAAGTTTACCATCAACTTCAATAAATTCATTTTCAATATTATCGATAGATTTTTCAAAGAGTTCCATAAATTCATCCCCATAAATATTTCGTATTATGCTCATCATATCGAGAAATTCCGGGAACTTACCGTATAACTCTTTTAATGGTAGTGAACCTCCAAAAACGGAATAAGTGGAGGGTTGGTAGCTTTCCATTAGTTTTAATAATAATTCCTCACCTTGATTTGTTAATTCGACATAGGTGTTCCGTTTATCTTCCTCTTTTTTAGAGAAAGATAAATATCCACGGTCCTCTAGCTTTTTAGAAAAATTAAATGCAGTTGAGACATGCATTACACCAAATTTTGCGATTTCTGAAATCGACGCACCTTTTAAATGATAAGCAATCCAAATAATATGATGCTCGTTAATGTTCAGGTCATAAGGTTTTATCCATTGTTGCCAATCCTTTTCAATAGACTTCCAAAGAGCCTTGCTCAGTTGTGCAACCCTTTGACTAAAAATTAAGGCTTCCTTCATAGAAAAATTTTCGTTATTCTTCAAATTAGTCACCTACTCACGTTGCTTTTTATTTTTTGGATCTGTTTTAGCCCAATCTTGATTTTACAAACGAAGTTGATTGAAGTGGAAGGACGCGCGACTCCTCGAAAATACCCTCATAATTCCATCGTGAGGTGAAAATTCAAGGAAGTATATTCAATGCCCAGCGGGCCATCGGAGATACCGAAGCTGCAAGAGCCGAGTTGGATCAGCGCCCAGCCCTGAGGAAAGCAAACACCCGCTGCTGAAATCAACAGCAAAGTTAAATTGAGCGTATTTTTTACAAGTTATATTAATTACTAAATCAATTATTTTATTATAATTCTATTATGCCAATAAACTAGTAAATAATAAAGAGAGATATTTGAATTAACTAAATTTTTAAATAAAAAAACCCCTCAACTTGTTAAGGAGTAGTGGGGTTATGACCTTTTTTGCGCGGTTTCTATTTCAAGACGTTGTAGAGTTTGTTCAATTTCTTGCAGTTCTTTCTGGATATTTATTTGATGTGGTTCAATTTCATTCTTCCAGACGGATATTGTTTTTTGAATATCCTCAGCAAAATCTTTAATGACTTCTTTACCTTCTTTTGTTGATCTTTCTACGAGCTCGAAGAAGTCCATTGTCTCAGTCTTAATATTTTGAAGTCTGTCTGAAATGTCCCTTCCGCTTTCCTTTAAAGTAGTTCGTAGTTCAGCCCCAGTCTTTGGTGTTGATAGTAGGATTGATAAACCTCCGATAACTCCGCCAACAAACAGTCCAAGAAGCAATGAATTTCCTTTATCCATAGTAACTCACTCCTGAAAATTTAATGTAGTATATACCTAGTTTAAAAAAAAGAGAAAAATCTATACCCATATTAATAAACATTTATTAAAGATTATTATAAGTATATTATTCAATATGTTCCAGTAGAATCTTCTCTTAATGGTACTACCCTTATCTTACGGATATAAAACAACTTACTAACGGATTAAAAAAACCCACTAATTTGTGGGTTTTTGGGGAGGTACCGTTAAATTTTTAGTAGTGCTCAAATTAGATTGCTTTTGGATCTTTAATAAAATTGGATATAAAATTAACATAAGTATCGTATTAATAAGGGCTGCTGGTAAAACTACTGACACTAAAAGAAGAGTGTATCCTAGTCCTCCTGGTAATCCAAATAATAAGAGGGTTGATGTTAAAAAAATAAATCCTGATACTACAGTTCCAACAAAAGTTAATATTCCGACGACTAATTTCATGTTAAAGCCTTGAACAAGCAATAATAAACCGAAAAAAATAAAAGCTGTTAGTGGTTTATCTATAATATTAGGAATTTGACCACTTGGGAATGTTGTTGTTAATGCTGTAATAAAACCCGTGCTCAGACCAGTTAATAATACATATTTGCGGTTTGGAAACAAAATAATTGAAAGAAACATCATCAATAGTGTCAAGTCTGGTTTCATTGTGAATATTGGTGGCACAACTCCATTTAATACGGTTCCAATACCTACCAATAAAGATATAGTTACTAAAATTCTTGTGTTCATTTCTCATCTCTCCTCAGGCTAATCTAGTCTATAAACTTCCAATAGTGCACTCATGCCTATTGCGAAGAATTATTTTCTTATTATACCAGTCAATAACTTCTATGAAAAGGGATAAGAACTTCGCGACTTAATATTTAACTAGTACTACACTCATATATCTATTAAAATTAAATAAAATTCTATTAATTGGAGTGTGTTACTATGCTTCGTGAAGACAAGCCTCTTCATTTAAGTCCTTATGATCATCCTGATATTTATCCTGGACCAAGACCTTGGAGCTCATTCATGTTTTATAAAGGTGTCGCGCACAGGATTGAAGAAGATTCTTCCTCATTTGAAGAATCCAAACTACATATTTCACAAAGTGAACATCTTTACGGTTCGTTTTTAACTTCCACAAGTACTCAGTTGTCTGTTCAAGAATTTTTATCTTCAATAGATGAAGTCCCTATAAATGAAAGGATCCCAGTTCTTGCTTATGGTTCGAATGTATGTCTAGCACAGCTCTTATATAAATCAAGTTTGAATCCAAACGTTTCAGATCTTTACTTGTGCTTTCGAGCTATGATTAAAGATGTCGATGTTATCTATGGGTCATTTTTAGCACCATATGGAGCGTTACCAGCTATTCTTGCCCCTGTAGAAGGAGCGGAAACAGAAGTTTGGGTAACACTACTCGATCCTAAACAACTTGACCATATGTCCACAACCGAGGGTGGATATGAATTAAAGTATTATGAAGGTAATAAGGTAAAGATTTTTATGAAAGAGCAAATACAAAAGGTTTATGCCTACCATAATTCTAAAGCATTGTTTTATAATCAATCATTCTACCGGTTTACAGATATACCAGGAACATCAACTTTACCATCTTCCTGGCAAGCGGATATGCTCAATATGCTACAAGGGGTTTTTTCATTCGGTGGTGCTAGAGAGGAGTTTATCCATTTATTAAGGTGGAACAATTCTTTTCGAGAAAAATTCGAATTATTTTTATCTGACCTTGAAGTTCACATTGAACACCCTGAGTGGAAAATAGCTAAGGATTTTCAAAGAATTAAGGAATTAAGATATACGAAATAATCAACTTTTGCTCTGCCTTGGAAAAAATATAACCAAAATAAATAGAAGGGAATAAAGAATTCCCTTCTAACTTGTTTGCCAATTTTTATGGATTTAAATCTAGATTGATTATGTGAGCATGCATAAGCATCTTTGTAGAGGTCAATCCAATTATTTTAAACTAGAAGCAATTTTGTTTGATATTTCCTTTAGTTTTTCTGGTGAATAATCACTTGCATGAGATTTCCAAACAGCTCCAAACCCATCGCCTTTTCCATAACGAGGAATCAAATGAAGATGGAAGTGAAAGACAGATTGTCCTGCATGTTCTCCGTTGTTGTTTAATAAATTCAGTCCAATTGGATTGAACTGGTCTTTTATCGCAGTCGCTATTTTCGGCACAACTTTAAAAATTTCTTGTGCAGTTTCTGGTGATAGTTGATAGATATTTTCTTTATGTATTTTAGGAATAATTAATGTATGACCTTTTGAGACTTGGCTGATGTCAAGAAAAGCTAAGACATTTTCGTTTTCAAATACTTTTGCAATAGGGATTTCACCTTTTACTATTTTGCAGAAGATACAGTCATCTTTATGTTCCATAAACGATCATCCTTTCATTATTTAATGCTAATTATATCCATATTTTAATTGAGAAGATGTATTAATACAAATTGAAGTTAAACATTCAAAAAAATTTCAATAGTCAGACCTAATAAATCGAGACATAAATAATACATAAAAACAAGGTGCAACGTTAGTTGCACCTTGCCGGTGAAGAGAAGCGAGAGGAAATTGGTAATAATCTGAGTTATCTCCAATAGACACCTCTATTGCAATATGATAAACCAAGCATTACTTTGTCGATAATGTTAGTTGGTCTACCGTAAACACCTCATTTTACAATGAATTGTGTTTTATAAAGCTAGTAAGTGATCTTTGACAAACACCTCATTTACTCGTTTATGGTCAAGCTAGTAAAAAGATCTAGGATCCCTGTTCAAGCTTACCATCTCCTTCAACAATTTATATTATCTAAATAATGAAGGATGAGTTGAATCGATCTAATCCTGCGACAAACACCTCATTTGACTTTTTTAATGTCATCATATTGGCTATAGGAACGATTCATTACCTCTTTCGTCATCTCCTCTTCCCTAATTATAATGCCCGATATCGCGTAGAGTATTCAAAAAAAAAAAGAAGATATGTTTTTTTTTAGTTCAAATTTTTGTTAAGATGAGAATAAATGATAAGGATGGGGAGAAGGAATGAATCCATTATTGGAGATTACAAATTTAACCGGTGGGTATACCAAGAATCCTGTTCTACACAAAATTAACTTTACTGTTAACCCCAATGAACTTGTTGGATTAATTGGATTAAATGGTGCTGGAAAGAGTACGACTATCAAGCATATTATCGGATTGATGGATCAAAGAGAAGGGAAAATAGCGATAAATGGACAATCGATAAATGATAACCGAGAAAGGTATCGTTCCCAATTTACATACATCCCAGAGACACCAATTTTATATGAAGAATTAACACTTGAAGAGCATATGAAAATGACGGCAATGGCCTATTCAATTGATGAAAAGCAATACGAAGAGAGGCTAAAATTTCTATTGAAGGAATTTCATATGGAAAAGCGGTTAAAGTGGTTTCCTGCACACTTTTCTAAAGGAATGAAACAAAAGGCCATGATTATGTGTGCTTTTTTGGTGCAGCCATCTCTTTACATAATCGATGAGCCATTTGTTGGACTTGATCCACTAGGAATACAATCGCTCCTCCAACTAATCCAATCTAAAAAAAAGGATGGGGCAGGCATTTTAATGTCTACTCATATATTGGCAACCGCGGAAAGATATTGTGATTCGTTTGTGATTTTACATGAGGGGAAAGTTAGAGCAAAAGGGACACTAAAGGAACTGCAAAAGGAGTTTTCAATGCCTAATGCTAATTTAGATGAAATGTATGTTGCTTTAACAAAGGAAGATGTGACTAATGAGTATTAATAATATTTGGAAGAATCGTTTTGCGGAGCATGTTAAAGAATTAAGTGGGTATTTGCGTTATATGTTTAACGACCATCTAATGATTGTACTCCTAATTGCAATAAGTGCAGGGGCAGTATACTACAAAAAATGGCTTTCAGAGTTACCATCATCCTTTCCCTATGAGTGGGTAATGGCGGTAATATTAGGTATTGTAATTACCTCCGCACCAATCAAGACGTTTTTGAAGGATCCAGATTTAATATTTTTACTTCCAGTTGAGCATAAGCTCACACTTTTCTATAAAAATGGGTTGATATACAGTTTTGTTTTACAGAGTTTTCTGTTACTTGTTACGTATATTGCTTTAGTTCCTATGTACGTTCAATTCACAGAGAGTACATCCTTGAACATAATGATAATTCTACTCATTTTACTAATGCTAAAATCATGGAATTTGTTGCTATCATGGAAAATGCATTATTTTATTGATCGAAACATTAGAGTTATTGATATTAGCATTCGTTTTGTATTTAATATCGTTCTGATAGGCTTGTTACTTGCAAGAGCTCCTTTTATTTTCTTAATCGTACTTCTTTTAACTGGTTTATTATGGTTGTTTTCTTTTATGGTTATGACCAAAGAGAAATCAGTGAAATGGGAGCCACTCTTGCAAAGCGAAACAAGACAAATGAACCGATTTTATCGTCTAGCTAACCTATTTGTTGATGTTCCGCATTTAAGGAGTGAGGTCAAGCCTAGAAGGTGGTTAGACTGGGTTACCTCGTCCATATCTCTACGGAAAGAACGCCTATTTGAATTTATTTATATCAAAACATTTATCCGTTCAGGTGAATTTCTTGGATTATATATAAGACTACTAGTTATAGCAGGGGTAATTGTTTCAGGAGTGAACCTTAAATATTCCGCTTTACTTATTATCCCATTTTTTATTTATTTATCGGGACTACAGTTACTTGCTTTATATAAACAACATGATAACAAGCTCTGGTTAGATTTGTACCCTGTTTCTGTAAATTCAAGACAAGGTGCCTTCTTAGATTTAATTCTGAAGCTTATGATTAGTAAGGGGATTGTTCTTTCTGCCGTACTGTTATGGAATGAAGGGTTCGTTGATGCCTTTTTAGCTGCAGTGGTCTCTATAATATTTAGTTATCTATTTGTTCAAGTTTATTTAAAAAATAAGCTTAATATAGCAAGTTCGGTTTGAGGGAAGTTGCATGAATTATGAGGATGAAATTTATCAAGATGTTCAGAATTGGAAGAAAAAAATAATTAGAAAAAATAGTATCGTTGAAAGGCTTTCAAAAAGGACTCAAAATAAGTTGAATAGTTTTATACCTAAAAAGGCACATAATATCATCACCGAGAGTATAAGGCAAATGGTTGAAATAACATTAACTAGTTCTAAATATTTACCTTCTGAAAATTATAACCCTAATATGCTTTTATATGAGAAGGAACGTCTTGTAAATGAAAAATTGGTGAAATATAAGCGTATGGCAGCGATAGAAGGTGCTGGAACAGGAGCAGGTGGTTTTTTACTAGCTTTAACCGACTTCCCATTATTACTTGCAATAAAAATGAGATTCCTTTTTGAAATCGGATCAATATATGGACTTCATACAAAGAATTATAATGAACGTTTATTTATTCTATTCGTATTTCAATTTGCCTTTTCAAGCGATGATAAAAAAGAAGAACTTATTTGTATCATTGAACAGTGGGATAAAGAAGATGATAAAAAGCAACAGATCTTAGATTGGCAAAAATGGCAACAGGATTATCGAGATCATATAGATTTAGTAAAGCTATTCCAGCTTATTCCAGGAGTGGGTGCTGTTGTTGGAGCCTTTGCGAATTATCATCTGTTAGAACATCTAGGAGAAACGGCAATTCAATGCTACCGGCTTAGACTGTTGTCCAAATAAAAACGAAGCAATAGGCTACCGTAAGTTAGTTCGGTATGAAGTAGAAATTAAAAAATTACACAAGAAAACGCAGAGAAGTTAACATTCCTCTGCGTTTTTTAAAAATTTATGGACTTGTTCTTCAACTAAACCGCCCATCGGCTATACAAAACTAATTAGATTTAAATTTTTTAAACTTTTCTATACCAATCGGAGAATTTAATACTTCATAGTATCCTTTATTAAAATCTCCTTTGTTTACTCTTACAACAGCTTCTTCTACTGTTATAGAATTACTTTCATCCTCAGTCATTACTAATATAGAAATATGTTCTTTTTTCCAGTTATAACCTTTTACTTTCATTTTTTTTACCTTTTGTACACCTAAAAACTTCAAGAATTCATTGATTATTTCTTGATCTTGTACTTGCCAGCTTGACTTATCGGACGACGAAAAAACTAAAGCGATTATGTTCCCGTCTTTAATATCAATCGCTTCCATAATTGTTTTTTCTTCATAACTTTCTTGATGATTTGCCCAATAATTATAGAAATATATGCTATTTGCAATTATCACTAAACAGGAAATAAATATTCCTGCTTTTTTCATTCAATTCCCCCTTGTGAATAATTGAAGAAAGATAAACCAAGTATGCTGAACTTGGTTTATCTTAAAAAATAATATCGT
This sequence comes from Bacillus sp. (in: firmicutes), assembly GCA_041611945.1. Classification (GTDB taxonomy): domain Bacteria; phylum Bacillota; class Bacilli; order Bacillales; family SA4; genus Bacillus_BS. The sequence goes on along the minus strand of JBFILZ010000019.1, from coordinate 13,385 downwards.
TCAAATCGAACTCTTTATCAGTATTTCCGAGCCTCTGAGCGGGTGTTTGAGAAACGATATCTCCATTTTCTTTTGTGTTATCACTCAAACAATAGTTGTTAGTAGTCTTCGAAAAATCAGTTGGTCATTTCAGTTATTTTATTGTGTTTTTCTTGATAAGATATGGCTGCTTTTACTAAAGTTTTGGCAGCGATTAGCATCGCCGTTTCATCAAAATCAAAATGAGGATGATGATGTGGATATGGCATTAAAACTTCTTCTTTTTTAGCCCCAGTAAAGAAAAACGTTCCTTTTACATGCTGTAAATAGTATGCGAAGTCTTCTCCGCCCATTGAAGGCTCTGCTTCAACTACAGCTGTAACGCCAGGAGTCTCTTTGGCACTAGAAACGAGTAAATCTGTTTCTTCCTTGTGGTTGACTACCGCAGGGTACCCACGGTCATATTGATATTCATACTCGGCATCGGAGGCGAAACAAGTACCTTTAAGGATTTTTTCAATCTCTAATTCAATTTCATTTCGAACGTCTTCATTAAAGGTACGGACTGTTCCGATTAACTTTGCTTGATCAGCAATAACATTAAAGGCATTCTTTGCTTCAAAACTACCGACTGTAACTACAGCAGATTCAATGGGGTTTGTTCTTCTGCTAACAATGTGCTGAAGATTCATGATAAACTGAGAAGCTATTACGATAGAATCCTTCGTTTTATGTGGCTGAGCTCCATGTCCACCCGAACCTTTAATTGTAATCTCAAACCGATCAGCCGCCGCCATGATTGGCCCTACTCTATATTGTATTTCACCTGTAGACTCAGTAGCCCATAGGTGAGTTCCAAAAATGGCGTCAACCCCTTCCAAACAACCATCTTGAATCATTGAAATAGCACCGCCAGGGGAATATTCTTCCGCGTGCTGATGAATGAGAACAATGCTTCCTGGGATTTGATCTTTGAAAGAGTATAAGACCTCAGCTAAAACAAGAAGTGTAGCTGTATGACCATCGTGACCACATGCATGCATGACTCCATTAACTTTGGATTTGTAGGGTACATCTTTCTCATCTTGGATAGGAAGTGCATCAAAATCAGCACGAAGAGCAACAGTTGGACCTGGTTTTTCACCTTTTATTGTTGCAATTACCCCATTGCCTCCTACATTTGTGCGAACTGGAATACCTAATTCACGATAAAAATTGGCAATATAGTTAGCTGTTTGAACCTCTTGAAAACTTAACTCGGGGTTCATATGTAAAAATCTTCTTATTTCAACCATCTTTTCGAATTTAGATTCTAATTCCTGATAAAGTAAATTAAACAAGTTATTCCCTCCTAAAGTGCATCTGAATTTTCAAAAATATTTGTCTCGTACAGTATATCATTTTTAAAAAGTGTTAATGAATAAAAAAATATCTCATCATGAAAATCGTATATAATAGATGTAAAGGGAGGTGTTTTTCATTGGAAATTCAACGGAAGTCAGAAAAAAGTGAGAGGTACTATCTATTAATTAGAATGGTGTTTTCTATTTTAAGTTTGACTTTATTTTTATTATTAACATATCTCATAAATTCCGAAAAGGCGGTCTGGTTTGATCAATTGGTACTAAATTTTTCAATATCAAATATTACTGGAGTTACATACGAATTTATTTCGTTCTTTACAAATCTAGGATCAAAAACGATTGTCATTTCTATCGCTGTATTAGCTATTATTCTATTATGGTGGAAAAGTAGGGATTATTTAGGTATGGTGACAATTGCGCTTGTGTTAATTGGAAGTAATCAATTATTCAAGATTCTAAAGGATGTTTTTCAAAGAGAACGCCCTATGTATGAACCTGCTATAGATGCAGTAGGTTATAGCTTTCCTAGTGGACACTCAACGGTATCAATGGCTTTATACGGAATTATTATCTATTTTATTTTAAAGTATATGAAAAAATCACATGTGAAAACTATATTTGTTATGATTCTTTGTTGTTATATAGGATTAATGGGAGTAAGTAGAGCTCTTTTACAAGCGCACTTTATTTCAGATGTGATTGCAGGATTTTTAATTGCATTTGTCTACTTAATGTTATGTATTTCCTTCTATGAATTTTTCACCAACAAATTTTCAAGAAGAATAAAGAAGAAGAGCGAATTATCCATGTAATGGTTATTCGCTCTTTTTACTTTGTTATTTATATTGGTTCTGTTAAAGCTCAATGTTGATTTTTTCAAACTAAGTTGATTGAAGTAGAAGGTGCGAGACTCCTCGAATGCTTCGGCAGAGCTATAGAGGAATAACCGTTTCTTGTATGACGAAATTGTGATATTTAGTAACAAACGTCCCGATTTCACCGAAGCATACTCTAGAAGCAGTTCAATCGGTACGCTGGAGTATTCTCATGGAAGACTATTCGGTCGTGCTCCCGCATTTCCTTCGTGCGGTGAGAACTCATGGAAGCCTATTCAAATTCCTGCGGGCTCACCGCCCGCCCCACGGAAAGCGAGTGTTCTGGAACGAAGATCCCCTTATTTTCAGGGTAGCCTTTATATTAAAAACATGGCAACAACAGTTGTTACAATCAAACCGATTGAAACGGGTAATAAATTTCTTCTTGCCAATTCAAATGGATCAACTCCACAAATTGCTGCTGCAGGAATTAATGCCCATGGGACAAGTGTTCCACCACCAACCCATATGGCAGAAATCTGGCCAAGTGCAGTCAAAGTCGCTGCACCAGCTCCGATTGCAGTGGAAAATAAAGTAGCTATTGACCCGGCTAATGAGATACCAGAAAAACCTGATCCATCTAACCCTGTTATGGCCCCGACTCCAGTTAAAGTAATGGCACCAACCTGAGCGTTTAACGGTACTACAGATGCTAGAGCAACACCAAGGTCATTGACGATACCTTGTGAGGCTTGAGGAAGGAACTCTCCAATAATTTTCAGAAAACCCGAATCTCCTAAGTAGAAAAATGCTGCAATAGGAATGACAGGACCAAAGACTTTGAACCCGAATTGAAAACCATCTATTAGATAACTTGTTGTCTTCTCGAGTCCTTTATTCTTGTGAGCTAATAATGTAAGGATAATTAAAATAACAATCGATGTTCCGCCAATCAATGCAGTGGCATCTCCGCCTTGTAGTTTAAGCAGAACCATTGCCGTAAGATCTAGTGCAAATAAAATTGGAATTAGTAATGCTACAAATCGTTTTTGATTTAAGGTAAGTAAAGATTTATTATTGCCATCCTCTTTCATCAGTTCACTGTTATTTTTTACTACTCCTGTTGTTGAAGTTAGCTTTCCGGTCTTCATATCTCTTTTTAATAAAATAAAGGCTACTACTGTTGTGACAATTCCCATTACAAAAACGAGTGGAATACTAGCAGCTATAACTTCAGAAATAGGTAACCCAGCAGCATCGGAAGTAAGCTTTGGTGCTGCTTGGATAATGAAATCTCCTGACAGTGCAATTCCGTGACCGAACAAGTTCATAGCCATTGCGACACCTAAGGCTGGTAGACCGACCCTTAAAGCGACAGGGAGTAAGACAGCACCAATCAATGCAACAGCTGGAGAAGGCCAAAAGAACCAGGAAATTACCATCATTAATATTCCTATTGTCCAGTAAGCTAGAGTGGGTGTTTTGATGAGTCGAATAAAGGGAGAAATCATAACATCGTTAACCCCTGTATTTGTTAAGGCTTTACTCATAGCAACTATAATTGAGATAACTAGAATGGTAGCTAATAACTCATTAATAGCAAATATAAAACTATTAAAGATACCACTAACTGAATCAGTTAAAGAACCAGTTGCTGTAAAGGCAATTATAAAAATCCCTACTATACAAACTAAAGTTGTATCCCTTCTCATGATCATAAATCCAATAATAAGGGCGATGAAAACGACAAAAATCCAATGGAGTGCTGTTAATTCAACAATCATAGTATTCCCTCCATAATTAAGTTACCTCTAAATAGGGAATCGCCCTAGGAAAAGGAATTAATACAGAATATGAAGGAAGAACATACGTGTGAAAGAAAGAATAAAAAAATTCCAATTAGAGTTGCTATCGTTCTACTGCTTTACAACGAAGATTCGTGGATGGAGTTGTTTTATATAATACCTGTTATGACAGTAGTTAATTTCAGCTGCAGTTTGCTCGTTTTCATTAGGAATGGCGAGGATACTTTGACGGTTGTAAACGAACTACTTACTATGAGCAATTGATGCATGCACAGGCACTTCATCCGCTAATTCAAGTACGTATTATGGGTAGAAATCAACTTAAAGATTTTACAGAGGTCAAAATCAAAAAAATAGTATATTATGTCATTTATTGTTTTTCCCAGGAAATACTACGAAGAAAAAACAAGAATCATGCTTGCAAGTAATGGCAGGTCTTGAACTACGAAAAAAATATCTCTTGAAACCATCAGGAAATCTGTTGAAATCTTAGTGAGTTGCAGGAATACTGATTGAAAATAGCAAAATGAATATTGAGAAAAGGATAACTACCGATTAAATGGCAAAAGAAAAAGCCACTCATACATTAAATTAAGTGGCTTTCTCTTTTGTCTAGTTGATCAAATGACTTCCGCATTGGACTGACGTTCAATGATGGCGTCACATTTAACAATCATAGTTGATAAATTAGACATTAGATCAACATCATAGAACTCTGAAATTGTAAGTCTTCTACCATCTTTACTATGATAAATACGTACTTTAGGTCGCTGTGGGGTTTTTTCGTTGTATGCGATCACAACACCTTTTTCTCCAGTGCTTAATGTCACTGTAACACCTATAGGATAAATTGCTACAGATTTCTTAAAGGCTTCAATTACATTTAGATCATATCTTGAATAGCAGTATCCATAAAGGACTTCCATTGATTCATGAGGAAGAAGCGCTTTTTGTTTAATAAGATAATCAAATTTTTCTGCTACAGCAACAATTTTAGCGAATAAGTGTATTTCATTACCTTTTAATCCTCGTGGATATCCACTACCATCTATATTCTCGTGGTGTTGGTAAGCACAATGTGCAATTAATAAATGCAATTCTGATTCCTTTCTTAGCATATCAAATCCAAATTCAGTATGAAGTCTCAACATATGTTTTTCTTCTTCCGAATAACTGTTCTTTGTTAGTATTTCTTTTGGTAATTGTAATTTCCCGATATCATGAAATAGAGCTCCGAGTCCTAATATGTATAATGACTGTTCTTTTATTCCCATAGCTTTGCCAATGGAAAGAGAATATAGGCTAGTATTTAGAGAGTGCTCAAACATTGAATCCCGGTTAATCTGCAAATTAGATAGCAAGTTTAATAGATTTTGAGAATTATGTAATTCACTAATAATTTCATTATAGATATCCTTTAAATTTTTTAAGTTCTTCACTCTAGATGTTATTTCTTTTTTAGTATTTTGCGTGTTTATTGAAGAAAATACATTTGCTAAGGAAGAAGTAGTCTTTAGTCTTAATTCATAAGATATGTCATCCAATGGTATTTCGATATTCTCTGTAACGGCAGATTTAACGTATATAAAGTTAATTCGTTTCTTAAGTCTTGTAATATGGGATAAAGTTAATATTGTACCAATATTTAAAAGGATCCTAGCGTTTTCATCATATATTGGTCTTGCAAGAATCAATCCTTCTTCAAAATTTTCATTTGAGACCATGCGCATTATTTTGGACCCCTTTCTAGATATAATTACCTATATTTTACTTTAGGTTAAATAAGAAAAAAAGAAAAATTTATTAAAATTGAACGAATAAGAGTTTAAATATAACGAAAAGGTATTTTATAAGGGTTTATGAATGGTTGACTGAGTATTTCGTTACATAAGAGGGTTTTGAAAAAAATGAGTGAAGATCAATTTCTGTTGTAAGATCCCAATTTTTTTGTGCCTCATCATAGAAATTTGCATTTTGCTTTTGCCAAGTTAAAAAATCTTTTTCACATTCCCAAAGAGTGAGGATAATATAGGTATCACTTTTTATAGGTCTTAGAATTCTCATAGCTACATAGCTTGGTTCATTCTCTATTGATTTAGCTCGATTCTTAAATTGGTATTCGAATAAAGGTCTTCCTTCGTCACTGACAGGAATATTGTTAAGGACGGCGAATCTAGAGTTCTTCTCCAATTGCCCTTTTTGATCAATAATCTCATAAACCCTACCTTCCTTGAAGACAGTTTCTTTATCGGATTCATGCAGTAATAGTGCCTGATCCTCTTCACTAGTCATAATCAGCATCAATTCATTTGGGTAGGTCTCTTTTATATTTTGCAAGTGATTATTTGTACCAAACGTTATAAAAATTTTCATTTTTTTCTTGCCACCTTTCTAGAAGTATAACTTAAGTTAATGTAATAAAGAAAACCTTGTATTTTGGGTAATAATAAATAACAATCTTATTTTAAAAAGGATACTGCAATAGTGGAAGTGTGCAATGACTGTCGAAAATAGTGTATGATGTGAGGAAGTAATTGGCTTGAGAGGGGTGGGGAAAATGAAACGCACTTTTCTATTTGGTACTCTTGCATTAGTATCTACTATTACAATCGCTTTAATTAGTTATATAGGAATATTGTTTATAGGAAATCAAGTGATAGATGAACAAATGCTAGTAATGGATTCAACGACTACATTAGTCGATGAATCTGGAAAGATAATATCAAAGCTTTATATAGAAGACCGTGAGCTTGTAACAATAAATGAAATACCTGATCATGTACAGGAAGCCTTTATTGCAATAGAAGACACAAGATTTTATCAGCATCCGGGAATTGATGGGAAATCGATTTTGCGAGCTTTATATAAAGATATTCTCGCAGGTAATAAGGTTGAAGGTGGAAGCACTATTACTCAGCAATTAGCTAAAAATGTCTTTCTTTCAAATGAGAAAACATGGTTAAGAAAAACGAAAGAAGCTGTCATTTCAATCAATTTAGAGCGGAAATACAGCAAAAAAAAACTTTTAGAAATGTACTTGAATCAAATATATTTTGGACACGGTGCCTATGGAATTGAAACAGCAGCTAAACTATATTTCGGGAAATCTTCTTCGGAGCTTACAGTGGATGAAGGGGCTTTACTTGCCGGAATACCAAAAAGTCCTACCAACTATTCACCCATTAATTATATTGATAAAAGCAAACATAGACGGAATTTAGTAATAGATATGATGTATAAAAAAGGATATATTAAAGCTGAAGAGGCGGTTAGATTAAAGGGGAAAACGATAGCACTTAGTGTGAATGAATATGCAAAAAATCCTGCTTTTTCTACATATATAGATATGGTAATGGAAGAAGCAAATACTCGTTTTAAGCTTACTAATGAAGAGCTAATGACCGGAGGGTATACGATTACCTTACCTATTAATGAAGAAATTCAACAAATTGCCTTTGAATTGTTTAAACAAAACGATTACTTTCCAGGGACGGATTCACACGTAGAAGGTGCTTTTGTGTTAATGGATGTTACAGATGGTGGAGTTTTAGCTGTGACGGGTGGTAGGAATTATGTTCATAAGGGCGTGAATCGCGTTGTCGTTAAACGGCAACCTGGGTCTACAATCAAACCATTAGCAGTGTATGGACCTGCCCTTGAAGAGAAAGAGTATCACCCATACTCAATGTTAGTTGATCAGCCAATAAATTATGGAGATTATTCACCAACAAATTTAAGTGGGACATATAAAGGGAAAATTTCCATGTACGATGCATTGAAATATTCGACGAATGCACCTGCTGTATGGTTATTGGATAAAATTGGGGTCGATTACGGGAAAAAGTACATTGAAAAAGCGGGCATCTCTATTCCTGATAAAGGGCTTGCTATTGCACTAGGAGGACTTGAAAAAGGTATCTCTCCACTTGAAATGACAAAAGCATATCGAGCTTTTGCAAAGGATGGAAAAGTAGTGGAACCGTTCTTTATTAAAAAAATGATAAATCAAAAAGGTGAAATTATTAAATATCCAGAAGTGGAAGAGAAATCAGTATTTTCCGCTCAAACAGCTTGGTATGTTACAAGAATGCTAAAGGCTGTAGTCGATGAAGGAACTGCTAAATCTGGAAAATACGATGGTCATCTTGCTGGGAAGACTGGAACGACCTCATTAACGACTAAAGAGGGAGCTATCCGAGATGTCTGGTTTGTAGGATACACACCAGAAGTTGTTGGAGCAATATGGATGGGGTATGATAAAACAGATGAAAATCATTTCCTTACTAAAGGAAGCTCGTTTCCGACATCTCTATTTAAGAAAATCCTTACATCTTCTAGTCTAGACCAATCTGCTAGTTTTAGTGCCCCATTAGGTGTTGACGAATTAGAAGAGCCGGTAATTATGGTTGAAGGGATAGATCTTACAGCAAAATTAACTTTCAAACCTCTTGGTCTATTCACGGTACAATTAAATTGGGATCCAGGTGAAGATGACAGAGTGATATTTAGAGTATATGAAGAAAAAGATGGGAAATGGACTCATATAGATAATGTTAAAGGAAAAGGACTTTTTGAAAAAGAAAAGGTGAATATCTTTAACCTTTCAAACTATTATGTGGTTCCCTACAATCCTCAAACTGAAGAAATTGGTCAAGATTCAAACGTGGTTTCACCTAAAATAAACAACTAGCCTCTTTTTAAGTGAAGGGGTTTTCTAGTATGGTATGACCTAGATAGGTACAAGGTTTGACGTTTTTATGAATTGTATAGGCAATTGCTACACAAATGAAAGAAATATTGTATAGTAAGATTGGATATTTAAAATAAAGAATTGATAAGTTAAGTCGAAAGGTGTGTTTATATGTCAACTAGAACTTTTAATGATACATATCTAAAAGCCTGTAAAGGTGAAGAAACTGCTCACGTACCAGTCTGGTATATGAGACAAGCAGGGAGATCACAACCTGAATACAGAAAAATCAAAGAAAAATATTCCCTTTTTGAAATCACACATCAGCCTGAATTATGTGCATATGTGACAAAATTACCTGTGGATCAATATGATGTAGATGCAGCTATTTTATACAAGGATATTATGTCACCACTCCCTGCACTTGGTGTAGATGTTGAGATTAAGGGTGGTATTGGTCCTGTTATTTCGAATCGCATACAATCACTTGCTGATGTAGAAAAATTAGGAGAAATAAACCCAGAGCAAGATGTTCCTTATGTATTAGAAACAATAAAATTGTTAACACAGGAACAGTTAAATGTTCCGTTAATTGGCTTTGCTGGAGCTCCATTTACACTAGCAAGTTATATGATTGAGGGAGGACCTTCTAAAGGCTACCACCGTACGAAGGCATTTATGTATGCAGAGCCAAAAGCTTGGTTTTTATTAATGGACAAGTTATCTGATATGACCATTACATATGCGAAAGCCCAAATTAAAGCCGGAGCAAAAGCATTTCAAATTTTTGATTCTTGGGTTGGGCAATTAAATGTAGCGGATTATCGTTTGTTTATTAAACCAACTATGGTGAAAATTTTCAGTGCACTTAAAGAGGAAAACGTCCCTTTAACTATGTTTGGTGTTGGCGCAAGTCATTTAGTGAAAGATTGGCATGATTTGCCTCTAGATGTTGTGGGATTAGATTGGCGCTTACCTATTCAAGAGGCAAGAGAAAAAGGCGTAACAAAGCCGGTTATGGGGAATTTAGACCCTTCTATATTGTTAGCACCATGGAATGTCATTGAGCAGCGAACGAAAGAAATATTAGATCAAGGTATGAGTCAGCCAGGTTATATTTTCAATCTTGGTCATGGTGTATTCCCTGAAGTGAACGTAGAAACTCTTAAGCGATTAACGGCTTTTATACATGACTATACTAAAAGCCAAAAGTAGAAGGGGGATTATCATGAAGAAGAAGCTAGGTTTATTAGTCATGGCATATGGAACCCCATATAAAGAGGAAGACTTAGAACGATATTATACTCATATTCGTAGAGGAAGAAAGCCAACTTCAGAGATGTTAGAGGATTTACGGGGCCGGTATGAAGCAATAGGTGGTATTTCTCCACTTGCCAAGATTACTTTAGAACAAGCAAGAGAATTAGAGAAGTATTTAAATGAAATTCAAGATGAAGTAGAATTCAAAATGTATCTTGGATTAAAACATATTGAACCGTTTGTTGAAGATGCTGTCAAACAGATGAAAGAGGATGGGATTCAAGAAGCCATCAGTATCGTTCTTGCCCCACACTTTTCTACATTTAGTGTGAAGTCTTATAATGGTCGAGCAAAAGAAGAATCAGAAAGAATTGAAGGACCACGTATTTATAGTATCGAAAGCTGGTATGACGAGCCAAAATTTATTCAATACTGGGTAGAGAAAGTGAAATCTACATATGCAGGTTTGAGTGAAGAAGAGAGAAAGAGTGTTGTCCTTATTGTCTCTGCTCACAGTCTTCCTGAAAAGATTATTGCATCAGGTGACCCATACCCACTGCAACTCCAAGAAACAGCAGATCTAATTGCGAAGGAGGCAGGGGTTTCTACCTACGAAATTGGTTGGCAAAGTGCAGGTAACACCCCTGAACCATGGATTGGGCCAGATGTTCAAGATTTAACAAGAGAATTATATGAAAAGCATGGTTATAAAGCTTTTGTGTATACTCCAGTTGGATTTGTATCTGACCATCTAGAAGTTCTTTTTGACAATGATACCGAATGTAAGATTGTGACAGATGAAATTGGTGCTAGCTATTACAGACCTGAAATGCCAAATGCAAAGCCCGAGTTTATTGATGCGTTGGCATCAGTAGTATTAAAAAAATTCTCGAACATTCAACGGTAAGAAGGCGATGAAGATATGACAGAAACCAAAAAAGTTGCCATCATTGGTGGTGGAATCACGGGATTATCAGCTGCTTATAATCTTCAAAAGCTAGCGATAGAAAATAAATTAGACATTACTTTTACTTTACTAGAAGCAAGTGGTCAATTAGGTGGGAAAATTTCGACGAAAAAAATAGATGGATACACTATTGAAACCGGCCCTGATTCCTTTTTAGAAAGGAAACTAAGTGCAGGTCAACTGGCCAGTGATGTTGGACTTAAGGATCGACTCGTCAATAATGCAACAGGCAAGGCATATGTATTAGTTAATGATGTTCTTCATCCTATTCCCGATGGTGCTGTGATGGGAATACCAACTAAATTGTCTCCATTCATTACGACAGGTCTTTTCACTCCATTAGGTAAGCTGCGTGCTGCAGCCGATTTACTATTACCAAAAGGTAATCAGACAGGAGATCAATCTTTAGGTCACTTTTTTAGAAGAAGATTAGGCAGTGAAGTAGTAGAAAATCTGATTGAGCCCTTACTTTCAGGTATATATGCAGGAGATATAGATAAATTAAGTCTTCAATCAACCTTTCCGCAGTTTCAAAAGGTTGAGGATAAGTATAGAAGTCTAATTTTGGGTATGAAGGCTACGACTCCTCCAGTAAGTAGGGAGGAAAGGAAAGTAAAAAAAGCTCATTTTCAAACGATCACAAGTGGACTTTCATCATTAGTCGATGCTATTCAACAACAATTGCCAGATGAGAGTATTTCGGTAGGGGTAAAAGTTAAATCAATTGATAAAAAAGAAGGGAAATACGTAATCCAAACAAGTTCTGGTAAAGATGAATTGGTAGACTATGTAGTAATAGCTACTTCACATCAAACTACAAGGACTCTTTTAGAGCCCTATGATGTTTTAGAAGAGTTTAAAGAGATTCCATCAACATCTGTAGCAACAGTGGCAATGGGTTATCCAATTGAAGCAATAACTAGTAATCTAGATGGAACGGGCTTTGTTGTTGCTAGAAACTCTAATTATACAATTACTGCGTGTACTTGGACACATAAAAAATGGCCACACACTGTACCTGCTGGAAAAGCCTTACTAAGGTGCTATGTTGGGAAGGCTACAGATGAGTCGATAGTGTTTAAATCCGATGATGAAATCATAAAAGCTGTAAAATCAGATTTAGAAAACATATTAGGCATTACAGCCAATCCTGACTTTGCAATCATAAGTCGTTGGGTAGAATCCATGCCACAATACATGGTCGGTCATAAGGACCGAGTTAAAAAGATGAAACTGAAGGTAGCCAATCAGTTACCAAATGTGTTTGTAGTAGGGAGTTCTTTCGAAGGTATTGGTTTGCCTGATTGCATCGACCAAGGAAAGAAAGTTGCAGAAATCATAATTGATAGTATAAGTGGACCTTCACTTTCATGAGGGTTTTTTTTATTTGATAAGCTCTGTTAAAGCTCAGTGTTGATTTTTCAAGAAAAGTTGATTGAAGTGGAAGGATGCGCGACTCCGTTGGGAGCAGCGGGACAGGTGAGACACCGAAGGCGCAAGTGCCGAGTTGGCTCACCGCCCGCCCCACGGAAAGCGAGTGTTCTGGAACGAAGATCCCCTTATTTTCAGGGTAGCCATTTGATAAAATCAGCGTTTGTTGGTGGTGAAATATCAAATATGTCTCTGGTGAATGAAATATTCAACTCATATTTGGACAATCTGTGATTAATGATAAATAATGCTGTTATAGTTAATGTACCAAGTTACTTTTTAAATTCTACTATTTGGTGAATACCTTCTTTTTAAAAAGTTGTAAAAATTCGAATAGATGTCAGAATGTATAACCTAAAAAAGCCGCCGCACGGCTCTTTTATTAGCGAGTTACCTATTTTTGTTACAAATTTCACAATGGTTCATATAGCATTCATGCTGTTCATCGATTTCCTTTTTACATTCCATGCACTGTTTCGGTGGTAGGTTTTTGAAAAATTCTACACTGTTCATTAACATGTTGAAAACCTCCTCGTTTAAATTAATTTCATTGTATTATAACAAATAAACGAAAGTCAACATCTGTTTTGTAACAGAGGTAAAATTGTGCGAGTGCCTATTTATTTTGATAAGAATTTTATGCAGAAGGAGGAGTAATGATGAAGGTGACGGTAATTGGCTATTGGGGTGGATTTCCTGGAAAAGGTGAGGCTACATCAGGGTACTTGGTGGAAAGCGATGGGTTTAAACTCTTAATTGATTGTGGAAGTGGTGTTGTAGCACAGTTACAGTATTATATGAATCTCGAGGATTTAGATGCAGTCATTTTATCTCAGTATCACAATGATCATATTTGTGATATTGGCGCCCTTCAATATGCGAGGCTAATTAAAGGTTTTATTGGACACAAAACTCATGTACTTCCCATTTATACTCATGCAGAAAATGAAGTTGAATTTAATAAACTAACCTATAAAGATGTTTCAAGAGGTTTAGTCTTCAATCCAGAAACAGAAATACATATAGGTCCTTTTACTATTGCATTTATAAAAACGAGACACCCGATTACTTGTT
>JBFILZ010000018.1:0-34042 GCA_041611945.1 Bacillus sp. (in: firmicutes) | reverse complement strand
GCTGCTGTTGCAAAGGCTGCAATGGAAACAGGTGTCGCTAGAATTCAAATGGATCCAGAAGAAATTGCTGAAAAAACACGTCAACTGGCCATCATTGGGAAAGAAGAGTGAGCTTTACAGAGTCTACCCAAAAGTCAAAAGTCTATATTGAAACCATTAAACAACTACAAGACATGATCATATCTGATTCACTTAAACCAGGTGATCGAATTCCATCTGAAAGAGAATTAGCAGAACGTCTAAATGTAGGAAGGTCATCAGTTCGTGAAGCACTTAGAGCACTTGAACTATTGGGTCTAATTGAAACGAAAAGAGGGGAAGGGACCTTCTTAAAAGATTTTGGAGGCCATCATCTTGTTGAACTCATTGGTAGCTTTATCCTAAAAGAAAATAAAGCCAAAGAGGATTTAATTGAAACAAGAATATTAATAGAATCACAGGCTATACTTCTAGCGTGTGAACTAGTAACCGACAAACAAATACAGCACTTTAAGAAAGTAATCGTAGAGAAGAAAGAGAACTTTCAAAAAGAGATTATGAGCGAAATTTTATTTTGTACGAATAATCGACTTTTATATAAGATTTGGCTTTTGCTATCAGACTATGACTTACTATCTTCTGAAAATTCTAAGGAAAATCAATATGAAATTTATGAAGAACTTATAACCTCATTTGAACAGAAGGATTGCGATAGAGCACGTCACATATTACAAAAATTATATGATTGAAGAAATTGTCGAATCATAAACGACAAATTGCTACACCCTTTTGAATGGAAAGAAAGTAGAGTGTAAGGACAAATATTCATAGAAATTATTAATTCGTGGTATAAAGTCAACTCTCCATCACGATTAAGGGAGGTAAACCGTTGTTAAAAGAATTGTTCACTAAAAAGAAGAAGTACGCGACGATTCCTTCTGAGCAAAGTAAGCTCGATGTACCTGAAGGAATCATGACGAAATGTCCCAAATGCAAGAAAATTATGTATACAAAAGAACTTATTAAAAATTTAAGAGTTTGTATGAATTGTCAACATCATTATTCAATGACCGCATTTGAGAGAATAGAAAGTTTATTAGATGCGGGTACCTTTAAGGAATATGATAGAGATATGATTTCAGAAAACCCATTAGGTTTCCCTGATTACCTAACAAAATTAGCGAAAGACCGAGAGAAGACAGGATTAAATGAAGCTGTGTTGACTGGTGAGGGAAATTTAAATGGAAATCCAATTGTAATTGCCGTAATGGATTCTTCATTTAGAATGGCAAGTATGGGTTCTGTAGTTGGAGAAAAAATTGCAAGGGCCATAGAGAAAGCCATGGCTAAAAAGGTCCCATTTGTTGTGTTCACAGCTTCTGGGGGAGCTAGAATGCAAGAGGGTATTCTTAGTCTCATGCAAATGGCAAAGATTAGTGCAGTATTAAATAGGTTTAGTGCAGCTGGATTACTCTATATTTCGGTTATGACTCATCCAACAACAGGTGGAGTTACTGCTAGTTTTGCTTCGGTTGGTGATTACAACTTTGCTGAGCCTAAAGCACTTATTGGATTTGCAGGCCGCAGAATTATTGAACAAACAATTAGAGAAGATTTACCAGAAGATTTTCAAACTGCTGAATTTTTATTAAAACATGGTCAATTAGATAAAGTTATCCATCGATTGGATATGAAGGAAACGTTAAGTAATATCATTGACATCCATAAGCCGGGAGGAGAGCTAGAGTGTTAGGAGAATTAGAGTTTGAGCGACCGGTAACACAATTAAAAAAGAAGATAGCTGAACTAAGAGATTTTACAATGAATGCAGATGTTGATTTTTCCAGCGAAATAGAAAAGCTAGAAGCTAGGTTAGAAAAGCTAGAAACAGAAGTCTATGGCAATTTACAACCCTGGGATCGTGTTCAAATTGCCAGACATCCCGAACGTCCAACTACTCTAGACTATATTAAGTATCTTTTCACAGGCTTTTTTGAATGTCACGGTGATCGCTATTATGGAGACGATGCAGCAATTGTTTCAGGAGTTGCCAAGTATCATGGATTACCAGTGACGGTTATTGGTCATCAGCGTGGGAAGGATACAAAGGAAAATATCCGAAGGAATTTTGGAATGCCTCATCCTGAAGGCTATCGGAAAGCTCTACGTCTTATGAAGCAAGCAGAGAAATTCAATCGCCCTATCATCTGTTTTTTAGACACAAAAGGTGCATTTCCCGGTAAAACCGCTGAAGAAAGAGGTCAGGGAGAGGCCATTGCTAGAAACCTATTTGAAATGGCAGGGTTGTCTGTCCCAATTATCTGTGTCGTCATAGGTGAAGGGGCAAGTGGAGGAGCATTAGCGATAGGTGTCGGTAATCATGTATTCATGCTTGAAAACTCTTGGTACTCAGTCATTTCTCCAGAGGGAGCTTCTGCACTTTTATGGAAGGATGCTAGTTTAGCTAAAAAAGCAGCTGAGACCATGAAAATTACTGCACCTGATTTAAAAGAACTAGGAATAATCGATGATATTATTCCTGAAGTAAAAGGCGGAGCACATCGTGATATGGCAGAACAAGCAAATATTGTGGATAAATATATGCTTAAATCACTTAAAGAACTTCTAGAATTTAACGCTGACCAACTGACATCACATCGATATGAAAAATATAAAAAAATCGGAAAATTTACGTTTGTAAACGATTCCATTGGCATAAAGTAAAGAAACGTGCATTCCTTCACCTTTGAGGAATGCACGTTTCACTTGTGTTTGGCTATTGTTATAAGTTTTTCTTCATGGTATTTTTATTACATTGAATGAAAGGAACGTCTTTCTTCGCATACTAACAGTAGGATATTTTTGCATCATTTTAATGCTTTGTCCTCTTTTGGGGATGCTTTTCATAAATGATTAAGAGGTGAAATAATGAAGAGAATTGGTGTTTTAACGAGTGGAGGAGATTCTCCTGGAATGAATGCTGCTGTTCGAGCAGTAGTAAGGAAAGCGATTTATCATGATTTAGAGGTTTTTGGTATTTATCAGGGATATACAGGCTTAATGACAGGACAAATCAAAAAGCTTGAACTTGGCTCTGTTGGAGATATCATTCAGCGTGGAGGTACTTTTCTTTACTCAGCTAGATCTGAAGAATTTAAGACGTTGGAAGGTCAAAAAAAAGCAATTGAACAGCTCAAAAAGCATGGGATTGAAGGTATTGTTGTAATTGGTGGTGATGGGTCCTATCGAGGTGCTGAAAAGCTAACCGAGCATGGTATTCCGTGTATTGGTGTACCTGGTACTATTGATAATGACATACCTGGTACAGATTTCACAATTGGGTTTGATACGGCTCTTAATACAGTGATTGATGCTATAGATAAAATTCGCGATACAGCTACTTCCCATGAGCGTACATATATTATCGAGGTAATGGGAAGACATGCAGGGGACATAGCTCTATGGGCAGGACTTGCAGGTGGGGCTGAAACCATACTAATCCCTGAAGCTGAGTTTGAAATGGAAGAAATATTCTCCCGTTTAAAGCGTGGGCATGAACGCGGAAAGCGTCATAGTATTATTGTCGTTGCAGAAGGGGTCGGAAGCGGAGTTGATATAGGAAAACAAATTCAAGAAGCTACAAATCTTGAAACTCGTGTAAGTGTCCTAGGACACATTCAAAGAGGTGGTTCTCCTTCAGCGTTTGACCGAGTATTAGCTAGTAGATTAGGAGCCTATTCAGTTGAATTATTACTCGAAGGCAAGATGGGCCGTGCTGTGGGAATTAGGAGTAATAAACTTGTGGATTTTTCAATTTCAGAGGCCTTATCTCAAAATCACACAGTCGACCTTGACATGTATCGACTTTCTACTGAGCTCTCAATATAAAAAACGATTATATATGAAAAGGGAAGTGTAAAACTATGCGTAAAACAAAGATTGTTTGTACTATTGGTCCTGCAAGTGAAACTGTTGAGAAGCTTGTCCAATTGATAGAAGCTGGAATGAATGTTGCCAGATTAAACTTTTCTCATGGAAACTTTGAAGAACATGGAAATAGAATAATAAACATTCGTGAGGCTGCAAAATTAACAGGGAAAACGATTGCCATTTTATTAGATACTAAAGGTCCTGAAATACGCACGCATTCCTTTGAAAATGGTGTTGCAGAACTTGTGGCTGGAGAAGAAGTGACTATTTCAGTTGAAGAGGTAGTGGGAAGTTCAACTCGTTTTTCTGTAACCTATCCTGGTTTAATTGAGGATGTCGAGATTGGATCTAAGATCCTCCTTGATGATGGGTTAATTGAGCTTGAAGTGATAAGTAAGAATGTGAATGAAATTCAAACAAAGATTAATAATAGCGGAATCATTAAAAATAAAAAAGGGGTCAACGTTCCTAATGTTAAAGTTAGGCTTCCAGGAATGACTGAGAAGGATGCGGATGATATCCGATTTGGTATAGAACAAGGAGTCGACTTTATTGCTGCCTCTTTTGTTAGAAGAGCATCAGATGTACTAGAAATCAGAGAACTGTTGGAAAGAAATAATGCAGCCCATATACATATTATCCCGAAGATTGAAAATCAAGAAGGAGTAGATAACATAGAAGAAATTCTCGAGGTATCTGATGGGTTAATGGTTGCACGTGGTGATTTAGGAGTAGAAATACCTGCTGAAGAAGTTCCACTTGTACAAAAAGATTTAATAAAAAGATGTAATGCGATTGGCAAGCCCGTGATTACAGCAACACAAATGCTAGATTCTATGCAACGTAATCCAAGGCCAACAAGAGCGGAAGCGAGTGATGTTGCTAACGCGATTTTTGATGGAACTGATGCAATTATGTTATCTGGAGAAACAGCTGCAGGATCTTATCCTGTTGAAGCGGTCACGACAATGAACAATATTGCATCACGAGCGGAACAAGCTATTCAATACCGTGAAATTTTGCAAAATAGAAGTCGTATTAGTGGGACGACAATTACTGATGCAATTGGACAGTCAGTTGCTCATACAGCCTTAAATTTAGATGCTACTGCAATAGTGACTCCTACCGAGAGTGGTCATACGGCAAGAATGATTTCAAAATATCGTCCGAAGGCACCGATTATTGCTGTCACTTCTGAAGAGAGTGTATCACGCAAGTTATCACTTGTATGGGGTGTTACAGCTCAAATTGGTTCCAAAGCAAATACTACGGATGAAATGTTAGATACTTCAGTTCAGGAGTCGATAAATACAGGACTTGTAAAGCACGGAGATTTAATTGTGATTACAGCAGGTGTTCCTGTAGGTGAGGCTGGGACCACGAATATTATGAAAGTCCATGTAGTAGGAGATATTATCACAAAGGGACAAGGTATCGGAAGGAAAACAGCTTTCGGTAAAGTGGTAGTTGCTAATAGTGGTGAAGAGGCGAACTCAAAGATGGTTGATGGTGGTATCCTTGTAACAATCAGTACCGATAGGGATATGATGGGAGCACTTGAAAAGGCAGGAGCCCTTATCACAGAAGAGGGAGGCTTAACAAGCCATGCTGCTGTAGTAGGTTTAAGCTTAGGGATACCTGTAATTGTTGGTGTCGAAGGAGCAACTACTTTACTCGTTGACGGTCAAGATGTTACGGTCGATGCTTCAAGGGGAGTAATCTACACAGGACATGCTAGTGTTTTGTAATATAAACGAACGTTGTATGATATAGTGAGAGAAGGGATGATCCCTTCTCTTTTTTATTGGCGCAGCTAAATCTCTCTGGTGGATCTCTAAACAAAGTTGATGCTAAAGGAGTGAGTCTCCTCGAAAATTGTATCGTATTTTCTTCGTGTGATGAGAATTCATGAAAGCACATATTCAATGTCCTGCGGTAAAAGCATGACAAGTGATACTCACAGGCACAAGTTCACCGAAGTAGGTGTTAGGATGAAATTGTCCTTAAAGTAATTATTAAATCATAAATATAATATAGTTTGGGAGGTTGCTTATGTATAAATTTCTTCTTGCCTTGATAGTAATTGTTCCAGCTTTGGAAATTGGACTACTTATTTTTTCAGGAAATACTCTAGGTGCAATACAAACGATTTTGCTCATTATTAGTACAGGGGTCTTAGGTGCCTGGCTTGCAAAAAGGCAAGGTTTATATGCGATTCAACAAGCCCAATTACAAATCCAACGTGGTCAAATGCCAGGTGATGTGATTGTTGATGGACTTTGTATTCTTGTAGGTGGTGTTCTTCTCCTGACACCTGGATTCATTACAGATACAGTTGGTTTCATCTTATTGTTTCCTGGTAGTAGGAAGGTTGTAAAGCCGTTCATATTGAATCTGATTCGGACGATGATTAATCGGAATACCGTTACGATTATTAGAAGATAAAACAAATAAATAGCCTCTGTTAAACTTTGTTGTTGATTGCAGCTGCCGGATGCTCACTTTCCGCTGGGGCGGTGCGCCAACTCGGCCCTTTGCGCCGTTGGTGTCTCACATTCCACTTCAAATCAACTTCGTTTGAAAAATCATCATGCAGCTTTAACAGAGACCTTCATGCAAAACAATTTTGCACCATGAGGTATGAAAATAACAATATATTTCTTTAGCAGTGATCGAAGTGGAAGAACGCGAGACTCCTCGAAAATACTCCCGCATTTCCTTCGTGCGGTGAGAACTCATGGAAGCATATTCAAAGTCCTGCGGGAGCAGCGGGACAGGTGAGACCTGAAGGCGCTATCGCCGCGGGGCTCACCGCCCGCCCCACGGAAAGCGAGTGTTCTGGAACGAAGATCCCCTTATTTTCAGGGTAGCCAATAAATAAAGAAAGAGCCATATTAAGGCTCTTTCTTTATCTAGTTTTATGACCCATAATATAATTCCATACATCTTCGAAAACATTAGCACTATTAAGTGTCTTGATGACAACAAGAATAACGGGACCAACAATAAGACCTAAGAACCCCAATAGTTGATATCCTACAAATAAAGAGACTAGAGTTGCAAGTGGATCTAATCCAATATTTGAAGATAGGATTTTTGGTTCCATGATTTGCCTCTGTACAATTACAATCGAATACAGAACAAGTAAACCAATTGTAAAGGCTATATCACCTGTGAAGAAGGAATAGACAATCCAGGGAACAAAGACAAGACCAGTTCCTAAATAAGGAAGTATATCTACCACTCCAATTATAAGGGCAATTGTAATGGCATATTCAACTTGTAAAAATAGTAATCCAATTAAAACGATTACAGCGGTAATTGAGATAAGTGTTAACTGAGCTTTGAGAAATCCAAAGAGTGCTTTTTTTAAGTCAATAAATACTGTTCTTCCACTTTTTAGCGCTTTGCTTGGCATTAAGTTAGAAAAGCGATTATTTAACTTTACCCAATCTTTACTGATAAAGAAAGTAGCTAACAAAGCAAAAATAATAACTGTTGCAGTTGTAGGTATCCAGCCAACTGCAGTGGGGATGCTCGATAGAATACTCTCTATTACATTTCTACCAGAAGTAATGATGTTGCCTGCGAAGTTTTCAATATTAGTTGTGATTGTTTCTTTTTGTCCAGGATCTAAATTCTCAAATGTATTTGCCAATTGATTGTAAAGAGGAATGATTTGACCAGCAAAAAATTGTTCAATATATGTAACCAGTTTTTCAAAGTGCTGTGGAACATTAGCTGCTAAATAGTTTGAACCATTAATAATTTCAGCAATTAGTAACGTTAGTAATCCAGCAATAACAGCAAATACTAGGATGAGTACGATAAACACCGCTAAGTACCTAGGTACCCTTGCTTTCTTTTCTAAAATATTAACTAATGGGTTAATCATATAAGCAATGATTAGTGCAATAATAAATGGATAAGTAACGGTCGATAAATAGTAAAACGCTAAGAAGCCACCAACTACGACCGCGACAACCAGCAAGAATCGAAGTATTTGAAAAATAAGTTTGTAATTCAATTAATATCCTCCTTCGTACCTTATAGTAATATTTTACAATGTGTGTTCATTGAAATAAAGTAATATACAAAAGATATAATGAAAATCATTTTGAATTTAGCTAACAAGTGATTCTCACTAGCAAAAATAGGTGCCATTTAATTAGCCTAAATGAAGGGAAGTGTACAATGTGTTTACACAACCTATATTTTTTTTATTTTCACTTTTAATTGTGGGACTTTTAGCTAAAAATCCCTCCTTGATCTTTTCAGTAGTTTTTTTGTTGGCCATAAAACTTACTGGTTTAAGTGATAAAATATTACCACATATTCAGGCAAAAGGAATTAACTGGGGTGTTACGATTATTACAATTGCTGTTCTCGTTCCAATAGCTACAGGAGAAATAGGATTTAAACACCTTGGAGAAGCAGCAAAATCTACCTATGCATGGATAGCTCTAGCGTCTGGTATAGCCGTTGCACTTATAGCGAAAAATGGATTAACACTACTAGCAGATGACCCTCATATAACTGTTGCCCTCGTTTTTGGTACAGTATTAGCGGTTGCCTTCTTTAATGGTGTTGCGGTAGGTCCTTTAATTGGTGCAGGTATCACCTTTTCAGTTATGAAGTTGTTTGAGCTATTTTGATGAGAAGTTTTGAATTAAACATTTAAAAATATTTTTTATTAACAAATTTTATACTATAGTTTCCCAAAAAACAGAAAAGTGTTTATAATTAAGCATAGTGATAGTGTTGTTTTTCTGGTACACTAGCCATATAAAAACCATTCTCCTACATATCATGATAGACTTTTAGGTAGGTTTATCAAGGTTTTTTGTTTTGATATGAAATGTAAGCAGTTACGTGGGATATTAGATGTAAATAGGGGAAATTACAGTGAAGAGGAGAGATATTTATGACAGCAACACGTGGTCTTGAAGGCGTTGTGGCAACTACATCGTCGATTAGCTCTATTATTGACGATGTACTGACTTATTCGGGGTATAATATTGATGACCTTGCCGAGCATGCTAGCTTTGAAGAGGTAATTTACTTACTTTGGCATGGGAAATTACCAACTCAATTAGAGTTAGATGAACTAACAAAGCAACTTGCAGGAAATGCTACACTACCACAAGGTGTAATTGATCACTTCAAAACTTATCCAATCAAGCAAGTCCATCCAATGGGGGCAATTCGTACTGCGGTCTCTCTATTAGGACTATATGATGAAGAAGCAGATATCATGGAAGAATCTGTTAACTATAATAAAGCAATCCGAATTCAAGCGCAGTTACCAACAATTGTTGCAGCGTTCTCAAGAATTCGCAAGGGTCTAGAGCCAGTAGCCCCTAGATCTGATTTAGGAATAGCGGCAAACTTTGTATATATGTTAACTGGTAAAGAACCTGAAGCAGTTGCCATTGAGGCGTTAAATAAAGCATTAGTTCTTCACGCTGATCATGAACTGAATGCCTCTACTTTTACAGCACGAGTTTGTGTTGCAACATTATCTGATGTGTATTCAGGTGTTACTTCAGCAATCGGTGCCTTAAAAGGACCTCTTCATGGAGGAGCTAATGAGCAAGTAATGAAGATGCTTGCCGAAATTGGTGATGTAAACAATGTTGAAGCATATTTAACTGAGAAATTTAACAATAAAGAAAAGATTATGGGGTTTGGGCATAGAGTGTATCAAAGTGGGGACCCACGTGCAAAACATCTGAAAAAGATGTCTAAAGAGCTAACTACGCTTACTGGAGAGTCAAAATATTATGAAATGTCAATCAAAATTGAAGAGATGGTTACCTCTCAAAAAGGTATTCCAGCTAATGTAGATTTCTATTCTGCTTCGGTTTATCACAGTCTGGAAATTGATCATGACTTATTTACACCGATTTTCGCTGTAAGTCGAGTTTCTGGTTGGTTAGCTCACATCTTAGAACAATATAAAAACAACCGTATCATTCGTCCACGTGCAGAATATACAGGTCCAGGAAAACAATCTTATATTCCTATCGAGCAACGCGGCTAAGGGAAATGAAAGCGTTCTTTAACTAAGGTAGAAGAAAACACAAAACTTCTACTTCTAATAAAACTGGAGGTAATTATTAATGACACAAGGTGAAAAAATCACAGTATCTAATGGAATATTAAACGTACCAAATAACCCAATCATACCTTTCATCGAAGGCGATGGAATTGGTCCTGACATCTGGGCTGCAGCATCAAGAGTATTAGAAGCATCTGTTGAAAAAGCTTATAATGGGGAAAAGAGTCTAGTTTGGAAAGAAGTATTAGCTGGTGAGAAAGCATTTAATCAAACAGGTGAGTGGTTACCAAATGAAACGCTAGATGCTATTCGTGAATACATAATTGCCATTAAAGGACCATTAACTACACCGATTGGTGGAGGGATTCGTTCTCTAAACGTAGCATTACGTCAAGAGTTAGACCTATTTACTTGTCTGCGTCCTGTACGTTATTTTCAAGGAGTACCTTCTCCAGTAAAACGTCCTGAAGATACAGACATGGTTATTTTTCGTGAAAATACAGAAGATATTTATGCTGGAATTGAGTATGCAAAGGGATCTGATGAAGTAAAGAAACTTATTAACTTCTTACAAAATGAAATGGGCGTTAATAAAATACGTTTCCCTGAAACTTCTGGAATTGGTATTAAGCCAGTTTCTGAAGAAGGGACAAAGCGTCTAGTTCGTGCGGCAATTAACTATGCTATTACAGAAGGACGTAAATCAGTAACACTAGTTCACAAAGGAAACATCATGAAGTTTACTGAAGGCGCGTTTAAAAACTGGGGATATGAAATTGCTGAGCAAGAGTTCAGTGATAAAGTATTTACATGGTCAGAGTACGATCGCATTGTTGAGTCCGAAGGTAAGGATGCAGCAAACAAAGCTCAAGCAGATGCCGAAGTTGCAGGAAAGATTCTAATTAAAGACTCTATTGCAGATATTTTCCTACAACAAATTTTAACTCGTCCAAGTGAGTTTGATGTTGTGGCAACAATGAACCTTAATGGTGACTATATTTCTGATGCATTAGCAGCACAAGTTGGTGGAATTGGTATTGCACCTGGAGCAAACATCAACTACGAATCAGGTCATGCTATTTTTGAAGCAACACACGGTACAGCTCCGAAATATGCAGGACTGGACAAAGTAAACCCGTCATCTGTTCTTCTTTCCGGAGTATTGATGCTTGAGCATCTTGGTTGGAACGAAGCCGCCAAACTTGTTATGGATTCGGTTGAGAAAACTATAGAGTCAAAGGTTGTAACTTATGACTTTGCGCGTTTAATGGATGGTGCAACAGAAGTGAAATGCTCTGAGTTTGCAACAGCGCTAATAAATAATATGGCGTAAGTAATAGAGATAATACCATATTTATGGTAGATGTTCTTACAATAATGCATTCACAAAGGGGGATTTTTATTATGGCTGGAATTAAACGCAGAAAAATTTCTGTAGTTGGTGCTGGGTTTACTGGGGCAACAACGGCTTTAATGGCTGCACAAAAAGAACTTGGTGACATTGTTTTAGTTGATATTCCAAATCTTGAAAACCCTACTAAAGGAAAAGCTTTAGATATGCTAGAAGCTAGTCCTGTTCAAGGATTTGATGTCAATATTACTGGAACTTCTGATTATGCGGAAACTGCAAACTCTGATATCGTAGTTATTACAGCAGGTATAGCTCGTAAACCGGGTATGAGTCGTGATGATTTAGTGAATACAAACGCGAATATCATGAAGAGTGTCACCAAAGAAATTGTAAAGCAATCTCCGGAATGTGTGATTATTGTATTATCTAATCCAGTTGATGCTATGACTTACACTGTATATAAAGAGTCTGGATTCCCTAAAAATCGTGTAATAGGCCAATCAGGTGTTCTTGATACAGCTCGGTTCCGTACTTTTGTTGCACTGGAATTAAATCTATCAGTTAAAGATATAACAGGGTTTGTTTTAGGTGGTCACGGTGATGATATGGTTCCGCTCGTACGATATTCGTATGCGGGTGGTATCCCATTGGAAACCTTAATTCCTAAGGACCGACTTGAGCAAATTGTTGAGCGTACTCGTAAAGGTGGCGGAGAAATAGTCAACCTTTTAGGTAATGGTAGTGCTTACTATGCTCCTGCTGCATCCATTGTTGAAATGATAGAAGCAATTCTTAAGGATCAGAGACGAATCCTTCCAACTGTTGCCTATCTCGAAGGAGAATATGGCTTTAATGATATTTACTTAGGCGTTCCGACTATTATTGGTGGAAATGGACTTGAGAAAATTATTGAATTAAACTTAACAGAAGACGAAAAACAAACTCTTGCAAAGTCAGTTGAATCTGTTAAGAGTGTGATGAGTGCATTACCTTAAGAAAACGATTTGTTACTCCTTCCCATACGCAAGGAGTTTAAAGAAACGGGGAAATGATTCCCCGTTTCTTTTTACAATGATTTTGAAAGCGATTTCAGTAGAAACGAGCAATAATGAAAAACAGGAGGGTATCTATATGCTATTAGGGAAAAAGAGAAAACTGGGTCGTAAAATCGAAGAAATGACAGTTGGAGAAAAACTTACTCTTACTGAGAAGATTGAGGACAAAGATCTACTTTTATATTTAGGTTTAACGAATGACTCAAACCCACTTTTTATTCAGCACGATTACGCTTCACAAACACCTTATAAGAAACCTATCGTCCCTACTACAATGTTGACGGGTATTATATCGGCAGCTATTTCTAAATATTTACCTGGACCAGGAAGTTCTATCCTTGAACAGCATATTCAATTTATTAAGCCAGTATATCATTATGCAAACGTTCGATTTTTTTTAGAAGTGACGGCAATAAACATGAAAAAAGATGAAATTGAAATGAGTGTTTATGCGTTAAATGAGGAAGATCAAATAATACTAAAAGGCAGTGTAAGGGTTGCTCCACCAATTGTAGTTGAATCAATGATTGGAAAGGCACTAGATAACTTTTAAATTAACCTTAAGAGTAGGTGTATGCCTTCTCTTTTTTAGTTCTAGGTTGATTTTTTGAACGAAGTTGTTTGAAGTGGAAGGACGCGTGACCCCTCGAACGTGCGGTGAGAATTCACGGAAGTACATCAATATCACGTGGGCTCACCGCCTGCCCCACGGAAAGCGAGTGTTCTGGAACGAAGATTCCCTTATTTTCAGGGTAGCCTAGTTCTAGAGGATTCATTTTCAGATGAAAAACTTTGAGTAAGCTCAATAAACATAGTATGATGGATGAAATATACTAAGAAATTTGGGTGGTTGGAGGAACTAATGAACAAAAAAGTACTCGTTGTTGATGATGAACAATCTATTGTAACGCTGCTACAATATAATTTACAGCAAGCTGGTTTTAATGTCATTACCGCTATGGATGGAGAAAAAGGGATGAACATGGTGATAGATGAGAAACCGGATATTATGGTGTTAGATTTAATGCTACCTAAAATGAATGGAATTGAAGTTTGTAAGAAACTTCGTCAATTAAAAGTAATGATTCCGATAGTAATGCTAACAGCAAAAGATGATGAGTTTGATAAGGTATTAGGTTTAGAGTTAGGTGCGGATGATTATATGACAAAGCCCTTTAGTCCTCGAGAAGTTGTTGCAAGAGTAAAAGCAATCTTAAGAAGGACTCAGGTAATAATTGAACCTAAAACAAGTGAAGAAAATTCTCAGGACCATATTATATCTATAGCAAATTTAAAAATTATACCTGAGCAATATGAGGCATATTGCTTTGAACAAAGACTAGAATTAACTCCTAAGGAATTTGAATTACTTGTTTACTTGGCAAGGAATAAAGGGCGAGTATTAACAAGAGATCAACTATTAGGTGCCGTTTGGAATTACGATTTTGCAGGTGATACTAGAATTGTAGACGTACATATTAGTCATTTGCGGGAAAAAATTGAACAAAATTCAAAAAAACCCAATTACATTAAAACAATCCGAGGTTTAGGATATAAGCTCGAGGAGCCAAAAGTGGATGAGTAAATTTCGCTCCAGATTAATATTTGGATTGATTACGTTAATTGTCATGGTTATGTTATGTCTTGGTATTATCTTAGGTCAAATTTTCAAAAGTTTTTATACAAATACCTTTAATCAAAGATTAGAAAAGGAAGCCAATCTGGTCGCACTAATAATAGAGGATAAGGGGATTGAGAATAGTAATCTCCAAAACCAAATTAATGACATTGGGGAAGCCCTCAATTCCAGAGTTACCGTCCTAGGGGAGAAAGGCGAAATTATTCTAGATTCTGGGGATTTGTCTAAGGACACCTTAAAAAAATATGAAGGTATGATTAAAAAGAAGTCAGAGAGTAAGAAACCTTTTCATGTAATCGATGAAGAAAAGGATCAATACCATTACGTGGTACCTTTAAGAGATTCAGAGTTATTGATTGAAGGTTATTTACTTTTAAGCTTACCTGTCGACTCACTAAAGAAGATTAATCAGCAAATATGGGGCTTAATTATTAGTAGTCTGGGATTAGCTTTCATAGTTATTTTATTATTAGGGTCTAGAATAGCAAAGCATTATATAAAACCAATTGAATCCGTTACAATTGTAGCAACCGAGCTTGCAAAAGGTAATTATAAAGCTAGAACTTATGAGGACCACTTGGATGAAACCGGGATGCTTAGTCAATCAATAAACATACTAGCACGTAATCTTCAAGATATGGCAAAAGCACAAGAAATGCAGCAGGATCGACTTACTACCCTAATAGAAAGTATGGGGAGTGGATTGATTCTAATTGATGGTAGAGGCTATATTAATTTGATTAATAGGACATATAAAGATATTTTTAATGTTGAACCAATCGATTATCTTTATCATCTGTATTACGAAGCTATTCTGCATAAAGAAATTATCTCTTTAGTTGAAGAAATCTTTATGACTGAAGTAAAGGTTCGAAAGCAATTGCATTTATCTTTGGGTATCGAAAGAAAGCATTTCGAGGTCTATGGAACACCAATTATTGGTAACAAAGATGAATGGAAAGGGATTGTTCTTGTATTCCATGATATATCCGAATTAAAAAAGCTAGAACAGATGAGGAAAGATTTTGTAGCAAATGTTTCTCACGAATTAAAAACTCCAATAACCTCAATTAAAGGTTTTTCTGAAACATTATTAGATGGGGCTATGAAGGATACTAAGCTAACAGAAAATTTTTTGACGATTATCTTAAATGAAAGTGACCGGTTACAAAGTTTAATACAAGATCTTCTTGACCTTTCAAAAATGGAACAGCAAGGATTCTCTATTAATTGGACAAAGGTTGATCTAAAGGAAGTCCTTGAAGAAACTATGTTAATGCTAACAGGTAAAGCAGAAGATAAGCAAATCAAGCTAGTGCTTAATGTGAAAAATAAAACCATTATAGATGGTGATTTATATAGACTTAAGCAAGTTTTTATCAATTTAATCAATAATGCAATTGCTTATTCTCATCCAAATGGTGTTGTTTCAATAAAATTAGTAGAGGATTTACATTTTACACATGTAGAAATTGCTGATACGGGAATTGGAATAACTGAAGAAGATTTACCACGTATTTTTGAACGGTTTTATAGAGTGGATAAATCAAGAACAAGGAATTCGGGTGGGACTGGACTTGGTCTGGCTATAGTTAAACATTTAGTTGAAGCGCACCATGGTAGGATTTCGGTGACTAGTAAAGAGAAGAAAGGGTCAGTGTTTACTGTTACTTTTCAAAAATCACGAATGAGTATATGATGGTATTTTTGTTCTTTTCAATTGGACATAAACCTCAAGTGCCCTTGTGAACAATATTATTTAGTCAGCGATCTCTGTCAATCTAGTAGTAAGAGGGACGTAATTCAATCTTTTTGAAACTTAATCCTTTTTGAAACGTAAAACATTAATAGGAAAGAAATAGAGGAGGAAGAAATTCATGAATATTAGACGCCTTTTGAGCTTAACAGGGCTAGCGATAGGAATCATTATTTTAGGCGTAGTCGGTCTCACTTCGTGGTATACTGTCGATGAATCAGACCAAGCGGTAATCTTAACATTAGGAAAAGTTGATACAGCTGTAGTTGAATCAGGTTTACATTTTAAATTACCTTGGCCTATTCAAGATGTAGAAATGTTATCAAGGGAAACATTCAGTTTGCAGTTTGGCTATTCTGAAAAAGATGGCAATATTACAGAATATCCAGAGGAAACGAAAATGATAACAGGTGATGAAAATATTGTGCTCGCAGATTTAGTTGTTCAATGGAGAATTACAGAGCCATCCAAATATTTATTCAACTCTGTTGATCCAGAAAAAATTCTCTATAACGCAACTTCATCCTCACTACGTAGTATTATTGGTGGTACTATTATTGATGATGCGTTAACTTCTGGAAAAGCTGCAATTGAAGCAGAGGTAAGGGAGTTATTGTCAGTCCTAGTGGAAAAATATGATATTGGGATTTCGATTACCGCGGTCAAACTCCAGGATGTAGAATTGCCCAATGAGGAAGTAAGAAGAGCTTTTACAAATGTAACCGATGCTCGTGAAACTATGAATACAAAAATAAATGAAGCAAATAAGTATTCCAATAAGAGAAGCCAAGAAGCGGAGGGTGAAAAAGATGCCCTTATGTCAAAAGCTGAAGGTGACAAGACTGCTCGTATTGAGCAAGCGCGAGGTGACGTTGCACAATTTAATGCCATATACGGTGAGTATGTAAAAGCACCGGATATTACAAAAAAGAGACTGATATTAGAAACATTAGAGAATGTCCTTCCGAATGCCCAAATTTACATAATGAATGATGATGGGAATACAATGAAATATTTCCCTATTCGACCTTTGGATACTCAAACACAATCAGTACCTCCAGCAGTTAAGGAAGGAAGTGAAAAGAATGACTGATCAGAACGTTATCAATATGAATGAAAAGAAACCACCAGAGTGGAAGAAATATTCAAAAACAGGAATTGTTTTTATTATTATTTCTGTTTTGTTTCTTACTGTAATTACGAATCTTTTTATCGTCAGAGAAGGTGAATACAAAGTAGTTCGCCAGTTTGGTGAAGTAATAAAATATATTCCAACCCCTGGATTAGCTTATAAGATTCCTTTTATACAATCAGTAGAAACACTTCCTAAATATCAAATGGTCTTTGAAGTTAAAAAAGAAGAAATTAATACTAGGGATAAAAAACGTATGACCATTGATAATTATGCTATATGGAAAATAGAGGATCCAAAGAAAATGATATCAAGTGTAAGAAATGTTATGAATGCTGAGGCTAAAATGGGTGAATTTATATTTTCGGTTATTCGTGCAGAGCTTGGACAGTTAAACTATGATGAAATCATTAACGATGAAAAATCCTCAAGAGGAAGCTTAAATGATCGTGTGACAAATCGTGTGAATGAACTTTTATTAGAAGCAAAGTACGGAATTGTTGTAACTGATGTTAGAATAAAACGGACCGATTTACCATCAGAAAATGAACAATCTGTTTTTACAAGAATGATTTCAGAGCGGGAATCAACAGCTCAACAATATCTATCTATGGGTGATGCAGAAAAAAATCGATTAATTGCGAATACAGATAGAGAAGTTACAGAATTATTAGCAAAAGCAAAAGCTGATGCTGAATTAATCAGATCAGAGGGTGAAGCACAAGCGGCAAGAGTTTATAATGAAGCTTTCAGCCAGGATAAACAGTTTTATGATTTGTACCGTACACTAGAATCATATAGAAAGACGATTAATGGTGAAACTGTCATAATTATACCTTCAGATTCACCATATGCTAAAATTTTAACGGGTTATCTAGAATAGAACTTACATGCCATTTTCCTTTCAAAACTATCTCATGATAGAATAAGGAAAATGGCTTTTTAATATAGTCTATTTACTAAAAATGTTACTGTTTGCTTAATGAGTAAAATAAGTTTTTTTAGATTGTGCTTTGGTCCTGCGAGATGAGCAGGAAAGGTGAGACCCACATGCCCTAATTAAGTGCGAATCCTAGTTGTTCAGTAAACATAAGAAATCATCCGCAATTATTAATTTGAATCAGATCCGAGAGAATTCAAAAGTATAAAAGGTATCTTGAAATTAGATAAGTGTTATAAAGTCTTTGGGAAATATCTTACATAAACGACATAAATGAAGATTTTATTGTCTTTATTCTCAGATGGTAGTCCTATGTTCAGAAATATAAATTTTAAATCGAGAAGATTCAATTTGAATGATAGTTTATAAGGAAGAAGGAGATTAATGTATGAGTAAAAAGGTTGTTTTAATCGATGGGAATAGTTTAGCTTACAGAGCGTTCTTTGCGTTGCCATTATTAAATAATGATAAAGGTATACATACAAATGCCATCTACGGATTTACGATGATTTTATTAAGAATCCTAGAGGAAGAAAAACCTAGTCATATATTAGTAGCATTTGATGCGGGAAAAACAACATTTCGCCACAAAACTTATACAGAATATAAAGGTGGAAGACAAAAGACGCCACCTGAACTCTCAGAGCAAATGCCATTTATAAGAGAATTACTGGATTCCTATAAAATAAAGCGATATGAGCTTGAAAATTATGAAGCAGACGACATAATTGGAACATTATCCAAGGCTGCTGAAGAGAAGGATACAGAAATAAAAATTATTACTGGAGATAAGGATTTACTGCAATTAATCTCAGATAAGACAACAGTTGATATTACTCGAAAAGGAATTTCAGAGGTGGATTCATATACTCCGAATTTTCTAAATGAGAAGTTGGGTATATCTCCGATTCAAATTATTGATATGAAGGGTTTAATGGGAGATAGTTCAGATAATATCCCTGGAGTACCGGGAGTAGGCGAAAAGACAGCAATTAAGCTGTTAAAGGAATATGGAACCGTTGAAAATCTATATGAACATCTTGAAGAGATAAAAGGTAAGTTAAAGGAAAAGTTACAAGAAAATAAAGAACAAGCTCTAATGAGTAAAGAACTTGCAACAATTCACCGTGAAGCTCCCATTACAGTTGCCTTAGACGATATTGAGTATAGTGGATACGACGAGCAGGCGGTTGTTTCACTTTTTAAGGAGCTAAATTTCCAAACTTTGCTTGATAAGATGAACGTTACAGAAGCAGAGGAGAAAAATGAACTAACCGAGGTCTATTATGAACATGTTGATGTGATTAACAAGGAACACCTTACACAATCTGCTACTTTATTTATTGAAATAATGGACGAGCATTATCATCAAGCAGATATTCAAGGAATTGGGATTGTAAATGAAAATGGTAGTTATTTCATCCCTACTGAAGTTGCTCTTAGTTCGGAGGATTTTAAGAAATGGGCAAATGATGAGCGTAATAGAAAAACACTACTTGATGGAAAAAAAGCAATTGTTGCCCTTAAATGTAAAGGGATTGAATTAAGAGGAATTGATTTCGACCTAATGATAGCAGCATATATTGTAAATTCAGCAGACGCAGCTGAGGATATTGCGGCAATTGCAAAGAAAAAGGGATATTTCAATCTTCAATCTGATGAAGCAGTATACGGCAAAGGTGCTAAGCGTAAAGAACCTGAAGAAAAGCAACTACGTGAACATATAATAAGAAAGGCTGTTGCATTAAGTGTGCTTCGTGAACAGTTTGAGGTTGAATTAAGTGAAAATCACCAATTAGAACTATATGAACAGCTTGAACTACCATTGTCTTTTGTTTTAGCTGAGATGGAGTACACCGGAATTAAAGTAGATAAAACACGACTTGAAGAGATGCGAGATCAACTTACAGAGCGATTAACTAATTTAGAAAAGGAGATACATGAATTAGCGGGAGAGGCCTTTAATATTAATTCCCCTAAACAGCTAGGAATCATTCTTTTTGAGAAGTTAAATCTACCTTCAGCTAAAAAGACTAAGACTGGTTACTCAACTTCAGCGGATATTTTAGAGAAACTTGAAGGTGCACATGATATTATCCCGGCAATTTTGACCTATCGTCAGTTAGGAAAATTGAATTCAACCTATCTAGAAGGATTACTTAAGGTCATAAATACAGAAACTGGAAAGGTTCATACTAGATTTAATCAAGTACTTACTCAAACTGGCCGATTAAGCTCGATTGATCCTAACCTTCAAAATATTCCTATCCGATTGGAAGAAGGGAGAAAAATTAGACAGGCATTTGTTCCATCAAACGAAGATTGGGTCCTTTTTGCAGCAGACTACTCCCAAATTGAACTTAGAGTCTTGGCACATATAGCAAATGATGAGAAGTTAATTGAGGCTTTTCAAAATGATTTAGATATCCATACCCAAACTGCTATGGACGTATTTAAGGTAAGTGCAGATGAAGTAACATCAAATATGAGAAGACAAGCAAAAGCAGTTAATTTTGGCATTGTCTATGGGATAAGTGATTATGGTCTTTCTCAATCTTTAAATATTTCGAGGAAAGAAGCAGGATTGTTCATTGAAAGATACCTAGAGAGTTATCCCGGTGTTCAGGATTATATGAAGGAAATCGTTCATGAGGCAAAGCAAGATGGCTATGTCTGCACACTCCTTCAACGAAGAAGATATATCCCTGATATCACGAGTAGGAATTTTAATATAAGAGGTTTTGCTGAAAGAACAGCTATGAATACACCTATTCAAGGTAGTGCTGCAGATATAATTAAGAAAGCCATGATTGAATTATCGAATGCACTAAAGAACGAAGGACTTCAATCTAAACTTTTGCTAACTGTACATGATGAGCTTATTGTTGAGGCACCAAAAGAAGAAATAGAAGTGTTAAAGGAACTTATTCCTCGTGTTATGGAGAATGCACTTCAACTTAAAGTGCCATTAAAGGTGGATTATTCATTTGGTCCAACCTGGTATGATGCAAAATAAATTTCATCTGCACAGAGGAGGAACAGAATGCCGGAACTTCCAGAAGTTGAAACAGTACGTCGGACCCTATTAGAGTTAGTAAAGGGAAAAACGATTAAACAGGTTGAAGTGTTTTGGCCAAAGATGATTAAAAAGCCAGAACAAGTTGAGCAATTCATAGATGCTCTAATCGGACAAACCATTATTAATATTGAAAGAAGAGGAAAGTTTTTAAAATTCTTGTTAGATGATTATGTTTTGGTGTCTCATTTGAGAATGGAAGGTAGATACGGGGTCCACCCTATAAATGAACCTTACGATAAACATACTCATGTTTTATTTACTTTTAATGATGGAACTCAGCTTAGATATAAAGATGTTAGGAAATTTGGAACTATGCACCTATATTTACCTGGTGAAGAAGAAAAAGATTCACCACTCACGCTACTTGGACCTGAGCCGTTTTCACTAGATTTTACGATTCAGCATCTAGCAGATGGATTAAATAAGACACATCGTAAAATCAAAGTGGTCTTACTAGATCAACAATTAGTTGTAGGTCTAGGAAACATCTATGTTGATGAGGCGTTATTTAGAGCTGGTATTCACCCAGAGCGAGCTGCTAATTCCTTATCTAAAAAGGAAGTGAACGTTCTGCATAAAGAGATCGTTGACACTCTCTCTGAAGCTGTTGACAAAGGGGGAAGTACAGTTCGTTCTTATGTCAATACCCAAGGACAAATAGGTATGTTCCAGTTAGATCATTTCGTATATGCTCGAAAAGGAGAACCTTGTAAGAGATGTAATACAGAAATTGAAAAGCTAGTTGTAGGAGGACGTGGGACACATATTTGTCCGAATTGTCAAAGAACGAAATAAAGATAACAAAGGATAGGCTCCTTCCATATGATGAATTAATGAATGATGGAAGGAGTTTGATTATGTTTCAATCAATATCTCTCATGCTGCTCGCATTTGCTGTTAGCTTAGATAGCTTCAGTGTTGGTTTCACTTATGGACTTCGTAAAATGCATATGCCTTTTCGGTCAATACTTGTAATAGCCCTTTGTTCAGCATTTACCTTAATGCTAGCAATGGGGGTAGGGAGTCTCATAGCCTTAGTCCTTTCTCCTGAATGGGCAGAAAAAACGGGTGGAATTATCTTAGTAGGTATTGGTGCTTGGGTGTTATATCAGTTCTTTAAACCTGAAAAAGAACAAGAGGAATTAAAAGAGAAGCAATTGGTAGTGAACTTTGAGATTAAGGCATTAGGAATCGTTATTCACATCCTACGCAAACCAATGGCTGCAGATATAGATAAATCTGGTACGATCAATGGAATGGAAGCATTTTTATTAGGCTTTGCACTATCACTTGATGCCTTTGGAGCTGGTATCGGTGCTGCTTTGTTAGGTTACTCACCATATATAATGGCATTATCTGTTGCAACAATGTGTTCTCTTTTCTTATATATTGGATTGAAAGGTGGTCAACTATTTTCTCATATCGGGTGGGTTCGTAAATTCTCTTTTCTGCCTGGATTTTTGCTTATTTTAATTGGGATTTGGAAACTATAATCGGAGGAAATGTTCGTGGGATTAACGATAGGGTTAACTGGTGGAATTGCAAGTGGAAAAAGTACAGTATCCAACATGCTAAAAGAATACGGTTTTTCAATTATTGATGCTGATGTGATAGCTAGAGAAGTAGTTGAGAAAGGAAAACCTGCGTACCTAAAAATCGTAGAAGAATTCGGAGAGGGAATTCTTCAGGCAGACGGAATCATAGACCGATTGAAGCTTGGTTCAATGATTTTTCAAGATGTAGAAAAAAGGGAAATCCTAAATAGTATTATTCATCCTTTCATCAGAAAGAGTATGATGGAACAAAGAGAATTCTATATAAATCAAGATAAAGGTACAATAATAATGGATATCCCCTTATTATTTGAAAGTAAACTTACTTATATGGTTGATAAGACAATTGTGGTTTATGTTGATTTTGATGTGCAATTAAAGCGACTAATGGATAGAAACTCTTTCAGTGAAGAAGAGGCAAGGGAAAGAATTAATTCTCAAATGCCACTTCAGAAAAAAAGGGATCTGGCGGATGAGGTCATTGATAACAATGGCACAATAAATGAAACACGAGACCAATTACTCAGAATAATGGAAAGTTTGGATTTAAATTGATTTGTCTTTAGCCGCAGGGCACTGAAAAAGTCCCTTTTAAAGTAGATACTGTTAAACTTTTTTGATTTCCGCTGCAATCAAAAAAGTAAAAAGGGTATTGTTTTCTTGAAATTTGAGAGAATAGTACCTTTTTTAATTGAATAATAATAGTATCAATTATTGTAGATGTTATTCACACAAAAGCACGGTACAACCAAAAATCACCAAAAGAAATCTTAACAGATCGCTCAAGAAAGCTAAGAAAAGCAGTCTATAAAATAGATGAAACAATGAAAGAGAAATTCTCCCCGAAAAACTACGACTGATGTTCTCGAGGATGAAATTGAGTATAGCCAAGAGCATATAGACATACAAGTCTTTTTATTTGGAGATAGAGAATAATTGCATTAATTATTAAAAAATATAATCACATCGAAAGTGTTTTATGTTATACTAATAGCAAGAAAAAGAATATAAAGTATAACATATATAAGGGAGATAAGCATATGAGTGGAAGAATTGCAATCAATGGGTTTGGAAGAATTGGAAGAATGGTATTTAGAAATGCTATCCAGGAGGACAAATTAGAAATTGTTGCAATCAATGCAAGTTATCCATCAGAAACATTAGCCCATCTAATAAAATATGATACGATACATGGGAAGTTCGATGGAAGTGTTGTTCCAGAAGATGGTTCTCTATTAGTTAATGGTAAGAGGATTCTTCTCCTAAACTCAAGAGACCCTTTAGAATTACCTTGGAAGGAATTAAATGTGGACATTGTTATAGAAGCTACAGGGAAATTTAATTCAAAAGAAAAAGCAATGCTTCATGTAGAAGCAGGTGCAAAGCGAGTAATATTAACCGCACCGGGAAAAGGTGAGGACATTACAATAGTGATGGGTGTAAATGATGACAAGTTTGATATTGATCAACACATTGTTATATCAAATGCTTCTTGCACTACAAACTGCTTAGCACCAGTAGCGAAAGTATTAGATGAGCAGTTTGGAATAGATAATGGGTTAATGACAACCATTCATTCGTACACCAATGACCAAAATAACATAGATAACCCACACAAAGACTTGCGTCGAGCTAGGGCTTGTGCACAGTCGATTATTCCAACCACTACAGGTGCGGCAAAGGCGTTAACGAAGGTATTACCAGGATTACAAGGAAAGCTCCATGGTATGGCATTACGTGTCCCTACTCCAAACGTTTCATTAATAGATTTAGTTGTTGATTTAAAGAGAGATGTAACAGCTGAAGAAATTAATGAAGCTTTTATTACAGCCTCTAAAGGTTCATTACGCGGGATTTTAGATTTCACATTAGAACCTCTTGTTTCAATAGATTTTAACACAAATTCACATTCTGCGATTATTGATGGTTTATCAACGATGGTAATGGGGAATAGAAAAGTAAAGGTTTTAGCCTGGTATGATAACGAATGGGGATATTCTTCTAGGGTAGTTGAATTAACTAAGCTTGTTTCACATAAATTGGTAATGCTTAAACAGGTTTCCGTATAATACAGGCAGCACCTGATCATTCAGGTGCTTTTTTTTGGTTTGACTCTGTTAAAGCTCCTTGTTGATTGTTCAAAAGAAGTTGTGAGACTTCTCAAAAAAATACTTGTGCATTTTCTTCTTGCCGTGAATAAAAGGAAGTGTATTCAATGTTCTTCAGAAAGCGAGCATCCTGCAGCAGAAATCAACAACACCTTTTAAAGGAGTCCATGAATAAGAATTATTTATTTTAATTGATAGCCCAGATAAAAAAGAGCTTTGGAAGTCAATCGAATTAAGGACAAGTCTCTTAATTTAGCATCTGCTCATATTTCGAATCTTCAATTTACGACACAATTCAAAAAAGTTATATGATTTTGTTGCAAAATTGATTTAAACAAAGTATACTATGATTCGTGAACTTCTTACTAAAGCTTCGGTAATGAAGCTACTTAAAGGGTTAGGACCTCTTTGGACTAACTTTCCCCCGTGGTAGTAAAACCATACCCTATGCGAAAGAATTCATGTATACCTAAAATGTCATAAGGGGGAAGTAAAATGGATACAATGGGTCGTCATGTAATCTCAGAACTTTGGGGTTGTGAATTTGAAAAGTTAAACGATGTGAATTTTATTGAAGAGACGTTTGTAAATGCAGCTTTAAAATCTGGTGCTGAAGTTAGGGAGGTAGCTTTCCATAAGTTTGCTCCTCAAGGTGTAAGTGGCGTTGTTATTATTTCAGAATCTCACTTAACTATTCATAGTTTTCCAGAACATGGCTATGCGAGCATTGATGTGTATACTTGCGGTCATTTAGATCCGAATATTGCAGCAGACTTTATTGCAGACGCATTAGGTGCTCAAACTCGTGAGAATATCGAAATTCCTCGTGGAATGGGACCAGTACAAGTGAAGCAAGCTAAAGTTAAAGCACTATAAGAAAAAAGAAATTGCTAAAAAGAGGTGTGAAATTCACACCTCTTTTTTTAATAGAGGTTATACTAATAATTAAATAGAAAGCAGGGTGTTGTTTATGGGAGTCATTTATTCGATTCAACAATTCTTCTCCAATCACAGTGAAACTATGGAAAATCATGAAGACCTTATACTAAGAACAAATTATTATAAAGTATCTACTTCAAACGCATTAAAAATCATTCAAGAGCAATTTAATAAAATACCTGGATATTCTATAACTTCTGTATCTAATGAACACGGTGAAATTAGTATAGAAGTAACTTCACCTAAAAAGGCGTTTATTGTAGTGTCGGTTATTTCTGTTAGACCACTAGAAACAGCAGTGGATTTTTCTGTTACCTCGGAATCAGTTTTTAGTTTTGGTTATAGTCGCAGCATTATTGTAAAACTTACTAAAATTTTAAATAAAAATCTTCCTCCTATTGGAAATGGAATGTCTGTCTTTGGAAAAAAATAGGTTTATACTTGTCTAATGGTGTCGTTTCTACTAAGATTAAGACAGAATATTACTTGCATTTGTATAAATAAAGTTTGGCTCTGTTAAAGATTAAAGTTGATTGAAGTGGAAGGTGTGAGACTTTTCGAAAATGCTCACCGCCCGTCCCGCGGATTGGAAGCATCCTGAAGCTGAACAAACAACAAAGTTTAACAGAACCTAAAGTTTAAATAAAATAGTTATTAGACTTTTGGAGTTGATATTTATGAAATGTCCAAGCTGTCAGCATAATGGAACTAGAGTATTGGATTCTAGACCTGTTGACGAAAGTAAATCAATAAGAAGACGTAGAGAATGTGAAGAATGTCAATATCGGTTTACTACCTTTGAAAAGGTAGAAGAAATACCATTAATCGTTGTGAAAAAAGATGGAGCACGTGAAGAATTCACGCGGGAAAAAATTCTTCGAGGTCTTATAAAGGCTTGTGAAAAGCGTCCAGTACCTTTACAAAAGCTAGAGGATATCACCCAGGAAGTAGAAGTGGAACTAAGAAATCAAGGTGTTTCAGAAATAAAAAGTGATGCTGTTGGTGAAATGGTAATGGATCGTTTAGCTATTATAGATGATGTTGCCTATGTTAGATTTGCTTCTGTCTATAGACAGTTTAAAGATATCAATGTATTTATAGACGAACTTAAGGATTTATTGAAGACTAGAACATAACATGAGCTTGGCTGATTAACGCTATGGGCTCTTTTTTTCTACGAACTAAAAGGGAAGAGGATTTGTTTATGCAATCTTGGAAGGAAATTTTACCGATAGATCAATATCTTGTGAAAACAGATTCAGTACTTCATGATTTTGATCGAAGAGTATTAACACTTTTGTATCAGCCCTTAATCGGCCCATTAAGTTTCTCATTATACATGTTGTTTTGGGGAGAAGTTGAGGCCTATAAGTATTGGAGTACTCCCTCTACACATAGGAATATTATGGCTTCAATGCGAACTAACCTTGACGATATTTTAGCAGCTAGAAAAAAACTTGAAGCAATTGGCTTGATGACATCTTATGTACAAGAAACACCGGAAGTCAGAAATTTCATTTATGATCTAAATCCTCCATTATCACCAGCTGCATTTTTTGGTTCTGATTTTCCTTATTGTATATTTTTAAAAGGTGAAGTTGGGGAACTGAGGTATAATAAGCTTAAGTCGTTGTTTTTGACAAAGGGTGTAAATACAAAGGAATTTAAGGATGTTTCTCAATCTTTTTCTGATGTATTTGAAACATCTGTGGATAATGCTAATGGGAGATCATTTCCTAAAACTGAAGGAAATGAACAATATATCGACAGAGAAGGCTTAGGAACTATATCTGTTGGCAAAGTTGACTTTGATTTCGATTTATTTATATATGGTTTATCAGAAAACTTCGTATCCCCAAGCTTAATTACAGATGAAGTAGCAACACGAATAAAGTTACTTGCTTATGTATTTGGTTTATCACCATTAGATATGCAAAAAGTTGTAATGAATGCTACTTTTGGAGATGAGAATGAAATCGAACTAGATGTACTCTCTGAAAAGGCAAGAATGTATTATGAAATTGAAAATTTTGGAAGAATGCCAAAGCTATCAGAAAAGATTCAGCCGCTAAGGCATCAGACGATGAGATATATCGAACCAAGCACAGATGAAGAGAAAAGAATTCACCATTTTGAGACGACATCTCCCAAAGACTTTTTAATCGAATTAGCGGGTGGAGCCATTCCGACCGGGACAGAGTTAGCAATTGTTGAAAGTATCATGATTAATCAACATATTATGCCTGGAGTTGTGAATGTTCTTCTTGATTATGTCGTCAATAAGAAAAAAATGAATCTTAATAAAAAATATATTGAAAACACAGCGAGTAACTGGGCAAGACAGAAAATCAAAACAGTGAAAGAGGCGATAGCCCAGATTGCTGAATTTGAAAAAGACATAGCAGTTTATAAAGACAAAGAAGTAAAAGAAAAAAGTAATCCTACAAGCGGGCTTAGAAAACCAATTCGAAAAGAAATATTACCTGAGTGGATGACCGACCCTGAATATGTAGAAAAGCGAAAACAACATTTACTTAATAAAAAAGATCCAATGCCTGGGAAATCTAAGTCGAACCCGAACCCTCGTCCTAATTAATCTGTTATCTGTTTGAAAAAAGGAGGAAAGAGTATTGAAGTCGATAAAAGACACCATGCAACAGCTTCCATATAAAGAAAGAATGGAGCAAGAATACGAAAAGTTTAAATCTGTTGTAATAGAAGACCCGAAAGTAAAAGAATTTCTAGAGCAAAACAGTCCTTTTTTAAACAGGAAAATTTTTGATAGAGGCTTATTAAAGATGTATGAGTACCATAATCAAAGTAAGGAATGCTCAAACTGTAAAAGCCTTCAAGCCTGTGTCAACATGATTCCAGGTTACGAAGCTCATCTTGTCCTAAGAAATAAAGAATCAATAGAATTGGATTATCGTCGTTGTTCAAATAAAGTGTTATCAGACTTACAAAAGGAAAAAGAGAAAAAGATTAAGTCTGTTTATATCCCTTCCAATTTATTAAAAGCATCATTTATGGATATTTATGAAGATGATGACTATCGCTATCAAATTAAGCAAAAAGTTTGGTCCTTTCTCAAAAACTATTCAAAAGACCAAAAACTTAAAGGGTTTTATATTCATGGTGGATTTGGTGTAGGAAAAACATACATTCTATGTGCAATTGCAAATGAGTTGGCTGACAAGGATATAGAATCGATGATCATGTACTTCCCGGAATTTATCAGAGAATTAAAAAGTGTGATGACACAAGAATCTGCATTTAATGAAAAGCTAGAAACTGCCAAAAAGACACCGGTTCTCATGTTCGATGATATCGGAGCAGAATCAATGACAAGTTGGATGAGAGATGAGATTCTAGGACCAATTCTTCAATATCGAATGCTTGAAGAACTTCCAACTTTCTTTACTTCAAACTTAAATTTAGACGAACTTCTAAGACATTATACTTACTCCCAAAAAGGAGAAGAAGAGGGAATAAAAGCTCAAAGAATACTCGAGAGAATTAAGTTTTTATCTAATGAAATTGAACTGGTCGATATAAATCACAGAAGATAGTGAGCCGTAAGGGCTCTTTTTTTTGTGTTAAAGCTCCTTGTTGATTTATTAAAGAAAGTTGATTGAAGAGGAAGGTGCGAGGCTCCTCGGAAATGCTATTCTCTTTCCTCTGTGCCGTTTAGAAATCACGGAAGTAAGTTCATTGTCCTACATGGCTGCATTATCCCTTTGCTTTTCTTTTAACCAAGTATCATTTTTTTTGTTCCCCCTCATATAAATAGAAACAGGTGCTAAGAATGGGGGGACAACCAATATGCATATAACATTTGAAAAAGCATCAGATTCAAAGCATGT
The DNA here is from genome assembly GCA_041611945.1 of Bacillus sp. (in: firmicutes). Classification (GTDB taxonomy): domain Bacteria; phylum Bacillota; class Bacilli; order Bacillales; family SA4; genus Bacillus_BS. The sequence goes on along the minus strand of JBFILZ010000018.1, from coordinate 4,657 downwards.
ATATCAGCTTTTATATACCTATTTGGGTGAATCACTCCAATACAATGAAGGGAAAAACAGCCTTTACTTATGCACTGACACTATGGAAATACATACAATAGATACATATGTAGTACCTGTATTAACAGAATTTATAGTACAAGTAAAAGAGCCAGAATTTATTCAACAGATTTTATCTACAGTTTTTTATTATGATGATGAGTCGGAACAACAGCAGATTATTCAGATGGTACAGTCTTTAGCCTCAGAGAATGAAAGTTATATTCATCCCTCCTTAAATGAAGGATATCGTTTAGAAGAAATGATCCATCAATCTTTAACTATGTTTCTTACTAAGCATATTGAATTTTCCTTTGAATCATTCGTGAAGTTCAGGCTTAAAGATTATTTTAATCGACTCATAGATTATGTTGAAGTAGGGATTGATGAATACAAACTAGAACAAGAATATCAGGATTTCATCGAAAATCTAAGGAAATATATCACATCAAAGTGTCCAACTATTCATTTAATACATGTTGTACATAAGTATGATCAATTTCTGTTTTTTGATGAAAACTATAACTCCTTTACTGTAAATATAGAGGAACTTGATGAAGACTTTATCTCTTTTCAAGGATTTGAAGTTGACAAAGAATTAATCGCACCATTATTGCTAATTTGTCCAAGCAAAGTTTATTTATATTCGATTGAACTTGACCAAGGAATCATCCAAACCTTACTATCTATTTTTCAAGATAGGGTACATATCTTTCCCTATGAAAATTTTATTGAAAAGCAACATTGAGTTTTTGTTTTTTTTATCAAAGAACTTGCATTCAATAGAAAAAGTGCATATAATTACCTACATACTCAATAAAATTATCAGTTATGATAAGGATACAGATTATTTTTACGGTTTACAGAGAGGGAAATCTAGGCTGAAAACTTCCCAACACGAGAAATAATTCTACCACCTTTAAACTTTAGTACGGAACGGACATAGATCCTATTATGTACTAACGGTCCAAACCGTTATTATTCTTCTAAGCTGGGACTTTAAGTTTGTTCTAGAAAGAAGGGTGGAACCACGATTTTAACACTCGTCCCTTTTATAGGGATGAGTGTTTTTTGTTTTATCAACACTAGGGCAATAGCTCTGATTGTGTACAATTATTAAAAAAACGGGAGTGAACAAAAATGTCAGAAATGCTAAAAATCACATTTCCAGACGGGGCGTTGAAAGAGTTTCCAAAGGGGATAACTACAGAGGATATAGCGGCTTCAATCAGCCCGGGATTAAGAAAGAAAGCAATTGCAGGGCAGTTTAATGGTCAGTTAATTGATTTAAAGGGTCCAATTCATCAGGATGGTAGCATTGCTATTGTTACCCAAGATTCCGTCGAAGCTCTTGAAATATTAAGACATAGTACAGCACATGTTATGGGCCAAGCTGTCAAGCGCCTGTATCCAGATACAAATGTTAGACTAGGGGTTGGCCCAGTAATTGAAGGTGGCTTCTATTATGATATTGATATGGAAGAAGCTATTACTTATGAAAATCTCAGTTTAATTGAAAGAGAAATGCAAAAGATATCAAATGAAAATTTAGAAATTGTACGCAAAGAAGTAAGCCGTGATGAGGCAAAGGCATTATTTGCAAAGATTGATGATCATTTAAAACTTGAGTTATTAGAGGATATCCCTGCAAATGAAGCTGTTTCCATATATGAGCAAGGGGAGTTTTTTGACCTTTGTCGCGGTGTTCATTTGCCATCAACAGGAAAGATTAAAGAATTTAAGCTACTAAGTGTAGCAGGTGCTTATTGGCGTGGTGATAGCAAAAATAAGATGCTTCAACGTATTTATGGAACAGCTTTTTTCAAGAAGGAAGATCTTGCTGAACATCTGCGTTTATTAGAAGAAGCAAAGGAACGTGATCATCGGAAATTAGGCAAAGAGCTTGATCTATTTGCCAATTCACAAAAAGTTGGCCAAGGATTTCCGTTATGGTTACCTAAAGGAGCAACAATTCGCCGTATTATAGAACGTTACATTGTTGATAAAGAAATTCGCTTGGGTTATTCTCATGTTTATACTCCAGCTTTAGGAAGTGTAGAACTATACAAAACATCAGGTCATTGGGAACACTATCAAGATGGGATGTTCCCTGTTATGTCTATGGATAATGAAGATTTGGTTCTACGTCCTATGAATTGCCCACATCATATGATGATCTATAAAAATGATATTCATAGCTATCGTGAGCTTCCAATTCGTATTGCTGAATTAGGACTTATGCACCGCTATGAAATGTCAGGTGCATTGTCTGGACTACAGAGAGTTAGAGGGATGACCTTAAATGATGCACATATCTTTGTTCGACCTGATCAAATAAAGGATGAGTTTATCCGTGTAGTTCGATTAATAGAGGCAGTGTATAAGGACTTTGGATTTGAAAATTATTCTTTTAGACTTTCATACCGTGACCCAGAAGATAAAGAAAAATATTACGATGATGATGCAATGTGGGAAAAAGCACAAGGTATGGTAAAGGATGCCATGGATGACCTAGGTCTTGAATATTATGAAGCTGAAGGTGAGGCTGCGTTTTACGGACCTAAGCTTGATGTACAGGTGCGTACCGCTCTTGGAAAGGATGAAACATTATCAACAGTTCAGCTTGATTTCTTATTACCTGAACGTTTTGATTTAACATACGTTGGAGAAGATGGAAAACAACATAGACCAGTAGTTATTCATCGGGGAGTTGTATCTACAATGGAACGCTTTGTAGCCTTCTTAATTGAAGAATATAAAGGTGCCTTCCCAACTTGGTTAGCTCCTGTCCAAGTGCAGTTAATTCCTGTTTCACCAACTGCCCATCTGGAATATGCGAAACAATTACAAGAACAATTACAAGCAGAAGGAATCCGAGTAGAATTAGACTCCCGTGATGAAAAAATCGGTTATAAAATTCGAGAAGCTCAAATTCAAAAGATTCCGTATATGTTAGTAATAGGAGATAATGAAATTCAAGAGAATTCTGTAAATGTTCGAAAGTATGGCAGTCAGCAATCTGAGACCATTCCATTTGAACAATTTATCTCTACTATACAGAATGAAATTAAAAAGTAAGGATAATGCTTGACAGATTGTTTAGCGCATGGTAAATTTATTTAAGTAATTATATAGCTTAGTTTTAAAAGAAGGAGCACCCGCTTCTCACCTGATTGACGCAACAGTTGTTGGCAGGTCTCAACGAAAAAGTTAGTGTATTGTAAATACATTTCGTTAGTGTGGGTGTTTCATCACCCACACTTTTTTTTATTGACTATTTCGGAGGTGGCTCGTTATTAGTAAAGACATGATGGTTAACGACGGCATTCGTGCCCGTGAAGTACGTTTGATTGGTGCAAACGGTGATCAACTCGGTATCATATCTCGCCAAGATGCACTTGAAATGGCACAGAATGTTAACCTAGACTTGGTTATGGTTGCAGCAACTGCAAAACCGCCTGTATGTCGTATTATGGACTACGGAAAGTTTCGTTTTGAGCAACAAAAGAAGGATAAAGAAGCAAGAAAGAATCAAAAAATTATTAATATCAAGGAAGTTCGTTTAAGCCCAACGATTGATGAGCATGATTTTGACACGAAATTACGCAATGCTGTTAAGTTCCTTGAAAAAGGTGACAAAGTAAAAGCGTCGATTCGATTTAAAGGCCGTGCAATCACTCATAAAGGTATTGGACAAAAAGTACTTGATCGCTTTGCAGAAGGTTGTAAAGAAGTTGGCACGATAGAATCCGCTCCCAAAATGGACGGAAGAAGTATGTTTTTAGTATTAGCACCAAAAATCGATAAGTAAAGTTGAGGAGGAACATCTCATGCCTAAAATGAAAACTCATAGAGGTTCAGCGAAGCGTTTCAAGAGAACTGGATCTGGTAAGCTAAAGCGTTCACAAGCTTATACAAGTCACTTATTTTCTAACAAATCTACAAAGCAAAAACGTAAGCTTCGTAAAGCTTCATTAGTAAGCAGTGGCGATTACAAGCGCATTCGTTTTATGATTGGTAAATAATAATTCTTAGGCGCTTAACATAGCCCTTGTTTTTCAATATATTATCAATGAAATGGCTTCTTGCCTTAATTGATAGTTTACTTGATCTAAAGGAGCTAAGTGTCGAAGCTGGAAATACAAGAGTAAACTTCAAAAAACTCGATTAGATTGATATACATTAGGAGGGAACAAAATGCCAAGAGTTAAAGGTGGTACAGTTACTCGTAAACGCCGTAAACGCGTTCTCAAGTTAGCTAAAGGTTTTTATGGTTCAAAACATACGTTATTTAAAGTAGCAAAACAACAGGTAATGAAGTCATTCAATTATGCTTTCCGTGATCGTCGTCAAAAGAAACGTGATTTCCGTAAATTATGGATTACACGTATCAACGCGGCAGCACGTATCAATGGACTTTCATATAGCCGTTTAATGCATGGTTTAAGCCAAGCAGGTATTGAAGTTAACCGCAAAATGTTAGCTGACTTAGCTGTAAATGACGCAAATGCATTTGCTGAATTAGCAACAGTTGCAAAAAACTCTCTAAATAAGTAATTAATAATGAAGGAGTCGTTCTCTTATTGAGAATGGCTCCTTTTTGAATATTTATTTTGGG